>NZ_LUUM01000297.1:0-17881 GCF_001644125.1 Methylosinus sp. R-45379 | reverse complement strand
GGCAGCGCCGCCGTCGATGGGTGCGTTATAGAGTAATCCCCCCTCGGACTGTCAACCGTTTCTTTCAAAAATTTTCACGAATCTGCCATCGATCCCAAAAAAGCGCTTATTTACCTAGGCTTACGTAGTGGATAACATGGATCCCCACAGAGAAGTGACCGGCAGCCCGCATGTGGCGCGCACGGCATATGAGCCTCGGTCCGATTGATCGCCTGCTGATCCTCGAGCGCTTTCTGCGTGACCGCTCGCACATTGACCGGCGTGTCGGTCTCGGCGCCGATCGACACGACCGGCGTGACCTAGGAGTTCGGCCCGCGCGCCGCTCGGATTGCCGGCATGCTTCATCGATCTCGACGAAGCCGAACGCCGCAGTCGCGAAGGTGGGTGGCGGGCGAAAAGCCTCTGTAGAGAATTCGTTGCTTCGATCTTCTCCGCGACAAATGTCGGCTTACTCTCGATTTCAGAAGAAGTTTTCTTCGCGCGAAGGCCGCCGTCATCGCCTGGATTTCTCTCGGCTGGCTCGGCGCAAGGTCTCGACGGCGCGAAAGCGTAGCATCTGGAAATTCGGTAGGGAATGCATGTCGCCTTCTGGCCGAAGCGCTCGCGCCGCATTTCGGTCGCAGGTCTCTCGGCGTAGGGGCTGGCTATCGAAGGCGAGCTCGCCCGAAGCCGGCGGGGCCATTCGGCGGAATGGCCGCGTTCCACTGTCAAAAGCCTGCAATAGGAATGACGCAAAGCGAAGCTAAGCTATTCCCGCTTTTCATGCGGGGTCGGCTGATGTCTATGGCGGAATCATTTCAAAATCGCGGGCGGCGCATGTTCCTTCGGCTGCTTCGGCCGCAAGCTCCCGCCAGCAGAAAATCGCAGCTGGAGAGCACGACGGCTCTCGTTCCCCCGCCGTCGAGCCGGCGGGCGAAAATCGTCTTCGACACGCTCGAGCCGCGCGTTCTGTTGAACGCCGACGTCCTCGCCGTGAATCTGGCGGCGGCGGCCCCGCAACAGCAGGCCCATGACGTCGTCGTGCAGCTCGTCGATCCCGCCGGGACCGCGCAGACCGGCGCGGCGACGCAAGCCCCATCGGCGGCCGGGTCCGCAGCGGGTCCCAAGGTCGAAATCGTCGACCGCAGCAATTCGACAATTCTCGCGAGCGCCGATCTCGCCGGCCTCGAGCAGATTTCCATCGTCGGCGGCGCGGGCGCGGACAAGCTCACCATAGACGCGGCGTCATTCGCCGGCCGCCAATTGCCGAATTTCGCCTTCGCCGGCGGCGACGGCGCCGATACGCTGATCTGGGGCTCCAGCGACGCAGCGACCTGGACGCTTCACGAGGACGGCTCGGGCGCGATCAGCGGCCCCGCCAATGTGAGCTTCGCGGATGTCCAAAATCTCGTCGGCGGCGGCGCGGACACGCTGATCGGCGCCGTGACGGACACCGACTGGCGCGTCGAGGGCGCGGGCGCGGGCTCCGTCGGCGCTTTCGTCTTCAGCGGCTTCGCCAATCTCACCGGCGCCGCCGACAATAACGACACTTTCTCCTTCTCGACGAGCGGCCGTCTCGCCGGCGTGGTGGACGGCGGAGCCGGCGGCTTCGACACTCTGGTCCTCGACGTCGGCGTCGCGCAGAGCCTCGTGTCGACGGCGACCGGCCCGGACAGCGGCGCCATCGCCTATGACGGCGGACTCGTGACCTATCACGGCCTCGAGCCGGTCACGATCAATGGCGTGGTGGCCGATGTCTCCTTCGATCTCGGAACGCTCTCGGGCAATTCGAGCGGCGTGCAGGCGCGGCTGACGGATGCGGGAACCGCGACCGACGGCGTCATGACGCTCGAAAGCCTCAACGGCAAATTCGAGAGCCAGACTTTCAGCGCGCCGACGCATTCGCTCACCGTGACCGGCGGCTCTGGATCGGACAGCGTCGACATCGCCTCGCTCGACAGCACATTCCATGCGGCGCTGTCGGTGAGCACGCTGCTTTCCGGTTACGATCCTTTCGACGAGGGCGGCCTGCTGCCCGGCGATAATCATCTGACGCATAAGAGCGTCATCAGCGTCTCTGGCGATATTGCGCTCCATGGCGGCGCGCTCACTCTCGAGGCCGACTCGATCTATGTCGGCACGGTCGCCGAGCAGACCGGCTCCAGCGGCTCCTGGACCGCCGGCGAAACCTATACCCATGTGGCCGCGACCGGCGGCGCCGGAACGGGCGCCGAGGCCACCATCGTCGTCGATGCGGATGGCGTCGCGACCGCGCGGCTCAGCTCTGCGGGAACGGGATACAGCGTCGGCGACGCGCTGACCTTCGCGCCGAGCGGCGGCGGCTCGGTGACGATGACGCTGCGCAATGTCGCCAGCTCGGCGATCGTCTCGACGGAGCTCGCGGGCGGCAACGCCGGCGAAATCCTGCTCGGCCATCAGAAGACCAACTCCGACGGCACGACGAGTCTCGCGGGCGGCGCGCGCATCGCGCTCGGACCCAACGCGCAATTGCTCGCGGCGGCCGATACGGCCAACGGCCACAAGGCCGGCAAGATCTCGCTCGCGACCTCCGATGTCGCCACGCGCCTCGTCAGCTGGCCGGGCGATTTCACGGCCAAGGACGCCGCGATCGACATTCAGGGCGCGGTCCTGCGCGGCGGCTCGATCAAGGTGAACGCCACCGCCAAGGACATCAACCTCAACAGCGACGCGCCGGCCGCCGCCGCTGGCTTCACCGGCACGCTGACGAGCCTGCTGGGGCAGATACCGGGCGTGCTGCTCAGCGCCGCGACGGGCATCGATCTCTCGGTGATCCTGCGTGGCGCCGACGCCAAGATCAATGTCGACGATGCGACGATCGAGGCCGAGGGAACGGTCGATATCAAGGCGGAAACCAAGGTCGACACGCAGGTGTTCGCGATCGCCTCGGCGCTCGGCAGCGGCGGCCTCGCAAAATATACGGGTCTCGAATTCGCGGGCGGCTATGGCCTCGCGCAGAGCGACGTCGAGGCGAATGTCGGCGGCTCGACCGTCATCGACGCCAGCGGCAGCGTCACCATCTCGGCGAAGGGCTCGACCTCCACCAAGACGGTCGCCCGCGCCTCGTCCAATCTAGACAGCACGGTCAATCCCACCGCCTCGTCCATCGCCATCGCGATCGCGCATACGGATCTCACCGCTCTCGCGACGGTCGGCCTCGATGCGTCGATCACCTCGCGCGGCGGGAATGTCAATGTCATCGCCAATGGCGCGACCAAGACGACGCCAGACGCCAGCACGATCAGCCCGATCGACGGCCGCGCCGGCGTCGGCGTGGCGCTCGCCTTCGAATTCGGCACGGTGAAGGCGTCGCTCGACGGAACGATCAAGGCCGCGGGCACGGTCGCCAGCGACAGCGCGGACACCAAGGCATTCGATCCGATCGGCGGCGTCGATCCCACCACCGACATCATTACCCTGCCAAGTCACGGCTTCGCCAACGGCCAGGCCGTCGTCTACACGCCTTATCTCGTCAACACATCCGTCGCCGGCTCCACCGTGCTCGCTGTGCAGGGCGAGCAGAGCGACTCGGTCGGCGGGCTCGACAAGGGCAAGAGCTATTACGTCATCGTCCTCGATCAGGATCATATTCAGCTCGCCAAGGAGCCGTCGATCGATCTCGATCCTTCGGGCGTCGATCCGACCGCGACGCAGACGCTGAACGTCGTCAAATCCAAATTGTTCGACATAGACGCGATCGATGCGAGCGCGGACACGATCCATATCGCCGCCCATGGATTCGAGACCGGCGATCTGGTCGCTTATGACGCCGCCGGCAATGCGACGATAACGGGCCTCGCCGACAAGGCCGTCTATACGGTCGACAGAATCGACGACGCGACCTTCCGCCTGAAGGACGCCTCCGGCGCTGTCATTCAGATCGCGCAGGGCTCGGCGCTCGGAACGCAGAGCTTCACGCGCGCGTCAGACAATAAGAAGGCCGAGGTCGATCTCGCCAGCGTGGACGCCAATGGCCGCATTCACGTCAAAGATCACGGCTTCGCGATCGGAACGCCGATCGATGTGACCTATGATTCGCTTTCCGAGGACGATGTGACGCTCGGCGGCGTGCAGGCGGCGCATCCGTATAAATTGGTCGCCACCGACGCCGACACATTCGAGCTGCGCGACGCGCAGACCGATGCGCGCATCACGCTGACCGATCCCGGCTCGGCGGCTACACATGCGCTCGCCTATATCGGTTCCGTCGCGAGCTTCGATCCCGCCACGGCGGTCGACGGCGCGCTCGACACGATCACGATCGCCAATCATGGTTTCAAGAGCGGCGACGCCGTCATCTATGCCGTCGATCCGACCAAATCGACGACGCTGTCGCGCGCCTTCGAGCTCGATGCGATCGACGCGACGGCGAAGACGATTCACGTCACGGGACACGGCTTTTCGACCGGCGATCAGGTCACTTATGACGCCGCCGGAAACACGCCGATCGCGAATCTCACGAGCGGCGCCGTCTATACGGTGCAGAAGATCAGCGACGATCTGTTCCAGCTCAAAGACTCGAACAACGTGGTCGTCTCGGTGGCGCAGGGAAGCGCGCTCGGGACGCACAGCTTCTCCAACGCCGCGACGCAGACGACGGCGAGCGTGACGCTGGCGCGCATCGACACGGCGACCAATCGCATCTACCTGCAGAACCATGGATTCACCGCGACCGCGGCCAATCCGCTGCTCGTCGATTACGCCTCGCTCGAGGCGCTCGGCGCTTCCGCCATCGGCGGATTGCAGAGCGATCATCAGTATAAGCTCGTCGCCATCGACGCCAATTCCTTCGAGCTGCGCGACGCCACGACCGGGGCGCTCGTCACGCTGACCGATCCCGGCGCGGCCTCCGTGCATGTCATCGCCGAGGACCGCGTCTATCAGGCCTCGCGCGGCAATGTGCATGATCTCACCGCCGGCGACCGCGAAATCCGCGGCCTCACTGCAGGCGAGCAATATTATGTCGTCAAGGTCGACGACAATCACATTCGTCTGGTCGAGGATGCGAGCGAGGTCTCTGCGGTCAAGGCGATCAATCTCACCAGCGACGGCAAGGGCGCCAATCACACGTTCGCTGCGAGCACGAATACGGATGGCATAGGCGTTCAGGCGATCCTCGATTCGCAGACGCGCAGCAAGGCCAAGCCGGAAGTCGGCAGCAAATTCAATCCGACGAAATATAAAGACATTTTCACAAAGCCCGACATTGCGCTCGCGACCATATTCGGCCAGGCGTCGGCGACCAGCGGCAAGCAGACTGTCACCGATCCGACCACCGGAAAGGACGTCACCAAGGACATCACCAATGACGGGCTGAGCGCCGGCGGCGCCATCGCCGTCAATGTGGTGATCAATGATGTCGAGGCGACGATCGGCAAGAATGCGACCGCCGCCAAGCCGACGACGCTGCAGACCGATCACAATGTCGACGTGCTGGCGACCAGCACGCAGCGCACGCAGCTCATCTCGCAGTCCGACGTCTCGAAGTCGAAGACGAAGTCGACGACCGCTACAGCGGTCGATCTCTCCTTTGCGGTCGGCGTCTATCTCAACGACGCCAATGCGACGATCGCCGGAAACACCATCGTCGACGCCGGCGAGACGGTGAAGGTCGCATCCTCGCTCTCCTATCCCTTCCTCATCAATCCGCTCGATCTCGTTCTCGGCATTCCGCAAGACATCGTCACGCGCGGCGTCAGCGGATTGACCGATCTTCTGGACGGCACTTTCGGCGTCAGCTCGAAATTCATGAACACTTGGGTGATGGCGCGCGCCAAGGCCCAGGACACGCAGGCGACCTCCGTCTCCGGCTCCATCGCCGTCAACGCCTATATCGATCACAGCACGGCGGTCATTCAGTCGGGCGCCCGCATCGATCAGGCGCCGCCTTCCGCGACATTCAATCCATCCGCGACGCAATCGGTCACTGTCACGGCCGATGTGATGATGCAATTCGCCGAAATGGCGGGCATCGGCAAATGGTCGCTGAGCGAGAGTCCGTTCGGCAAGGCGAAATATGAGAAAAAGAAAGCCGGCGAGCTGCTGCGCGGCGGCGATGTGGTCGATGTCTTCGGCCGCTCCGGCTCCAAGGCGATCGGCGGCTCCATCCTCGTCGACGACATAGAGAACACCGTCTATGCGCGCATCGAAGGCGACGCCAAGGTCGGCATTGGCGCGAGCGGCGCGCTGACCATTCATGCGACCGAGGATATTTTCCGCCTCGCCATCGCGCAATCGGGCGGCAAGACCGATGACGGCGGCCAATTCGCTTTCGCCGGCAGCGGGCTCGCCTTGCGCCAGCGCAGCGACGTCGAGGCCGGGCTCGTCGCCACGGCGAGCTTCGGGCCGACAGTCACGGGCGGCGGCGCTGTCGACATCTCGGCGACGACCGGCGGAACCGAGGTGGAGATCGCCGGCACGATCATCGTCGCCGGCAAGGGCTCGAACGGGCTCGGCATGTCGGCGCTCGTCAATGATGTCGAGCGCAAAGTCTATAGTTTCATCGGCGCCGATCCGAGCAATGGCGGCGATCCGAATGCGACGCCGGCCGGCGCCGTGTCGATGAATGTCGGCGACACGTCTCTGTCGGCCACGACGACCGGCGTCGTCGTCGGCGTCGTGGGCACGGCGACGGTGCTGACCGGTCCGCAGGGCGCGCCGCAGAACCTCGGCTCCTCGGCGAATGATCCGCTCGACGGCATTTCGCTTCCCGCGCTGTTCGAGGAAGCGCCCAAGCCCAAGAGCGGCTATGGCGTCGCCGGCAGCGCCGGAATCAATTTCATTCGCGACACCGATCTCGCCTACATCAATGCGCACGGCGCCATGTCGGTCGGAACTTTGTCGCTCACTGCCGATAATACACAGACGATCGTCGCCATCGTCGGCGGCGTCGCGGTTTCGGTCAACGCCGGCACGGGGCTCGGCGGCGGAACGACGATCGGCGGCGCCTTCGCGCTCAATCAGCTCACGGCGGATACGGAAGCCTTCATCGCCGATCGGCTCGCCGTCTCCGGCTCGCCGGACGCCAATGGGCTCATCATCGCGAGCCATGCGGCGGCGCTCTCGACGCGTGATGAAATCTCGCTGAAGGCGACGCGCGGCGGCACGCTGGCCAGCTTCTCGGCGGCGGTCTCGGCCAATACCAATGAGCAGGGCGACGCTTTCGCCGGCTCGGTCTCGGTCAATCGCATCGTCGACACCACAAAGGCGACGATCGACGGCGCAAAGCTCAGCGCCAATGGCGATGCGGCGCTCACCGCGCGCGATGAGGCGCAGCTCGTCGCCATCGGCGGCGGCGCCAGCTATACGGCGGGCGCAAAGGGCGTCGGCGCTTCGCTCGGCTTCAATCAGCTCAGCGCCAGCACTGTCGCCGGCCTGCTCGGCGAAAAGCGTCGCAGCTCGATGACCCTCGGCGATAATCTTTCGATTCTCGCTGTCGACGATCAGAAATTATGGGCTTTCGCGGTGTCGCTCGGCATTGCAACCGGCGGCGGCGTCGACAGCAAGGCCGTGGCTTTCACGCTCGGCATAAATGTCATCTCGACCGATCAGAAAATCTTCACCCGCGACAATTCCTCGCAGATTCTCGCGACGATCCAGAACGCCGATGTGATCGCCTCGGGCGTCTCTCTCGAAGCCAAGGACAATTCGGTCATTTACGCGGTCGCCGGCGCGCTCGGCGTCGGATTGCAGGGCCAGGCCTATGGCGTCGGCCTCGGCTGGAATCAGATCGCATTGCAAGTGCGCGCCACGGTCGATGATTCCTCCATCACCGCGGGAGCGGGCGGGATCGGCCTGACCGCGCATTCGACGCAGGACGGGCCGATCTCCGTCGCCGGCAAGATCGCCGCCGTCGCCGTGGGCGGCTCCAAAGGCAATGGCGCAACGGTCGGCGCGAGCCTTTCGGTCAATGGCGTTTATAATACGATCGAGGCGATCGTCTCCAACGGCTCGACGCTGCGCACGACGACGGGCTCAGGCGGCTCGGTGAATCTGCGCGCGAGCGACGAATCGACGATCAACGCTCTGACCGGCGGCGTCGCCATTTCCAGCTCGGGAAGCGCCGTCGGCGCGGCGATCGGCGCCAATTACATCGCCAATCAGGTGACGGCTAAGGTGGACGGCTCCACTATCGACTCGAATGGCGACGCCATCATCGATGCCGAAGAGACGGCGGCCATCCATTCGCTCACCCTCGGCGGCGCCGGCGGCGACAATGTCTCCTTCGCCGGCTCGCTGTCGATCAATGTCATCGACGACACCGTCACAGCGGCCGTCATTGGCGCGACGTCCAATCTTTCGGCGCGCAATAATCTGCGCGTGACCGCCGATGACACGACCAATATCGTCGCCATCGCCGGCGGGCTCGCCGTTGGCGGCGACGCGGGCGTCGGCCTCGCGGCGACCAATGTCACCATTCTCGACACGACCAAGGCCTATGTCGACGGCGCCGCGACGTTGCAGGCCGGCGGCGTGGGAACAGCCTTCACGGATAAGCTCGGCCAGTCGCGACACGGCCTCTCGATAGAAGCGACCGCCGGAGAATCCGTCGTCATCATCGGCGTCGGCGGCGCCTTCGCCGGAGACGGCGCCGGCGCGGGAGCGCTCACCCTCACCTATATCGATGTGAGCGCGCTCGCCTATGAGGATGCGCCGAGCGTGACGCCGGCGGCGGGCGCGGGGCTGCATTCGGATCACGATGTCGACATCGTCTCGCACGGACATTTGTCGCTGGTCGGTGTCGCCGGCGCCATCGCCGGCAGCGAGGTCGGCATCGGCGCGGGCGCGGACGCCGACTATGTGAAGCGGCGCCTCGAGGCCTATGTCGGCGCCGGCGCAAACGCCAAGGGCGGCGACAATGTGATCGTCGATGCGCAAGGCGATGTGACGATCACCTCGGTTTCGGCGGCTGTCGTGGGCGCCAGCGAGGGAGCGGGCGGCCTGACCATCGGCGTCTCCGTGCTCGATCTCACCGCCAAGGCCCATATTGACGCCGGCGCCGTCGTGCGCTCCGACGGCAATGTTCTGGTTTCGGCCGAGGACGACACCACGCTCGATCAAGTCTCCGGCAATGTCGCCGCCGCGGGGACGGGCGCCGGCGGCATCGCCGCGGGCGTCGGCTATGTGAAGAAGACGACCGAGGCCTATATCGCCGCGGGCGCCTCGGTGACGGCGCTGGCCAAATCCGGCAAGAGCGGCATAGTCGCCAATACCGGCGAATTCGGCGCGCCGCCCGCGACGGCCAATGCGCAGCAGCAGGGCGTCTCCAAGGATTTCGCCACTTCGGACGTCGATTACGCCGCGGATACGATGAATGTCGCGGGGCACGGCTTCAGCACCGGCCAGGAGGTGATCTACACCGGCCAGTCGCTGCCGCTCGGCGGGTTGCAGACCGGCGGGCATTATTTCGTCATTCGCATCGACGACAATCATTTTGCGCTGGCGGCCGATAAGAGCGCCGCGCTGAGCGGCCAGAAGATCGATCTGCTCGACACGGGCGTCTCCTCGACCGCCCGCCATGTGGCGCAGACGCTGAACAGCACTGGCGTCCCGTCGATCAGCAATAAGGATTTCAACGATCCCACGCTCGCGAATAATCGCGATCGCAAGCCGCTCGTCGCGACGCAATCTGGCGTGATCATCGTCGCGGTCAGCGTCAATGATCTGACCAGCGCCGGCGTCGGCGTCGCCATCGCCGGCGAGGGATCTGGCGCGCTCGCCGGCTCGGTGACCGTGCATCAGATCGACACGCTCGCCCATATCGACCAGGGCGCGCGCATCAATGCGGATGAGGATACGGGCGCGGGCGCCGGGCAGAATGTGCTCGTCGCCGCGGGCCGCACCTATAATGGTCTCGCGATCGGCGGCGGCCTCGCCGGCTCGGGCAGCTTCTCGGTGACGCCGGCCTTCGCGGCGCCGGTGCTGAAAGGCGCGACGGAAGCCTTCATCCAGGGCGCGACGAGCGGCAATAGTTACGACACGATCGTCAACGCCGCGGGCGATGTCGCCGTCGTCTCACATGCAGTGACCGACGTTCTCAGCATCGCCGCGGGCATTGCCGCTTCGGGAGAAGTCGGCCTCGCCGGCTCAGCGGCGGTGATCGTCATCGACACATCGACGATCGCCTCCATCTCCGGCCGTGTGCGCGTGTCGGCGACGGGCGATGTCCTGGTCTCCGCCAAGGATGACACGACGACTTATGCGATCGGCGGCGCCGTCGGCGTCGGCATAGGCTCAGGCGGCGGCGCCGGCGCCGTCGATGTCACCTCGATCAAGAAGACGACGCTGGCGACCATCGGCGATTATGCGATCGTCGACGCCTACGCCAATAGCGCCGCATTCATCTCCGATGCGCCGGACGGGACCTATTCGAACAATGGCGGCTTCGCGCAAAAGACCGCGCGCGGCGTCGCTGTCCTCGCGGCGACGTCCGAAAAAATCGTTTCGGTCGGCGCGAGCCTCGGCGCCGGCGCCTATGCCGGCATAGCGGGCGCGGTGACGGTCGAGCTCGTCGACTCCGACACTCTGGCGACGATCGGCGACGGCGCGCAGATCTATCAGAACACGGCGGCTACGGCCGCTAATTCGCAGAGCGTCATCGTCGCCGCGACAAACAAGCTCGATCTGCTCACTTTCGCCGGCGGCCTCGGCGCCAGCCTCGGCGCCGGCGTCGGCGCCTCTGTGGATGTCGGCGTGCTGCGCAATGACACGCAAGCGCTGATCGGCGCGGCGAGCGTGCGCGCAAAGGGCGACACGGATGTGTTCGCGCTCTCGCGCTGGACCGTGAACGCCAACGCCATCAGCGCCGGCGCCGGCCTCGTCGGCCTCGGCGGCGGCATCATTGTCTATTCGATCGGCGGCAATTTCACCGACAGCTATTCGACCTCGGATGGCTCCTCCTCGGCCCTCAGCAGCGACAAATCCACCGTGCTCACTTTCGTCGAGAGCACGGTCGGCACATTGTCCGGCCAGATGCAGACGAGCGACGCCTCGTCGCCCGCCTTCGATCCGGCGCAGAAGGTGAACGGCGCCGCCGAGACGATCGATCTTACCGCCGATCGCGGGCTGAAGACCGGCGACGCCGTCGTCTATGACGCGGGCGGCGGCAATGCGATCAAAGGGCTGAAGGACGGCGAGGTCTATTTCGTCATCGTCGACAGCGCGCATCCGCAGCTGGTGAAGCTCGCCGCCTCTTATGAGGACGCGCAGGCGGGCCATGCGATCGACATAGACGCGGCCGGCGCCACGGGCTCGCAGCATCGTCTCGCCGCCGGCAATGCGCAGATCGCCAATATGGCGCGGAGCGCTTCGTCGGCGAACACGCCGGCGGGCAGGGTGAATTCGGCGACCAAGGCGACGAGCGGCGTCACCAGCGGCACGACCGCCGGCATACTGCAAAATGCGAACATCACCACCGGCAATCTCGATGTGATCTCGCGTGAGGCGCTCGATCTCACGGCGCGCGCCGGCGGCGTGGCGGGCGGCGCGGCGGCGCTCGGCGTCGGTCTCGCCATTGTGAGCATAGATGCGGATTCGACGGCCTTCGTCGCGCCGCAGACGACGATCACAGGGCTGAACCCCAGCGCCGGCGTGCTCACCGTCTCCGCCAATCTCGACTCCAACGCGCATGTGCTCGGCTTCGCCGGCGCGGTCAGCGGCTTCGTGTCGCTCGGCGGCGCAGTGTCGCTCATCGACGACACGAGCTCCGCGCGCGCCATGCTCGGCGCGACGCCCGGCGCCTCGCATGACGATTCCTCGACCATCGAGGCCTCCGCGCTCGCGGATGCGACGATCGTCACGGGCTTCCACGACGTCAGCGTCAAATCCGTCGCCAATGTGAATCATTTTCTCGCCGACGGCGCCTGGTCGGTGTCCGGCGTCGCCGGACTCGGCGCGGCGGTGAGCAAGCTCACCATCGCGGGAACATCGCAGGCGATCGTCGGCAAGTTCACGCAGATCGGCTCCACTGCGGCGCAGGTCGCCGGCGATGTGAAGATCGACGCGCAGCGCACGGTCACGGTCAATCCCTTCGACGCCAATCAGCCCATGGGCATCGCCATAGGCGGCGGCGCCATTGTCGGCGCGGCCGCGGGCGTGACGCTCATCACCGTCAATGGCGCGGTCGCCGCGCGCATCGGCGATGATGCGGCCGTCTACGCCGGCGGCGAGGTGGATGTTCACGGAACCAGCACGACGACCGCGAACAGTCTCGAGATCGACGGCGGCGCCATAGGCGGCATTGCGGTCGGCGCGGTGATCGCGCATGCGAAATTCGCGCCCGTCATGGCGGTCGGCGTCGGCAAGCGCGCCGTCATCCGCAGCCGCACGACGGATGTCAAAGCAACGCAGACGACTTCCGTCAAGCTGCTCGGCTTTGCCGCCGGCGGCGGACTGGCGAGCGGACAGGGGCTCGACATAGAGCTCGAGATCGATCCGACGACGACCACGACCATCGACGACGGCGCCGATATCGCCGCCACGCAATCGGCCTCGGTGCAGTCGGTGACGACGACGACCTCCTTCGCGACCGGCGACGCCGGCAATTATGGCGGCGTCACCGTCATCGAGGGCGGAAGCACGAGCACGCTGAAGAACGCCAACAGCCTGAGCGTCGGAACCGGCGCGCATATAGCGGCGGGAACGGGCCTTACAGTGCTCGCCGACACCACCAATAATGCGAAGGCCGATGGCGACGGCGGCGCGGGCGCGGTGGTCTCCATCATCGGCGCGACCTCGACGGTGAACGCTTCCGATGCGACGACGACGACGATCGGCGGCGGCGCGCAGCTCTCCGCGGGCGGCGATCTCTCGGTCGAGTCGCGCACGTCCAGCACGGCCAAATCCGCGCCGCATGCGTCCGCCGGCGGTCTCGGCGCCGATACGCGCGTCACTGGAAATCTCACCTATGGCGGCGCGACCAAGACAGATGTCGGCGCCTCGACGCTGACGGCGGGCGGAAAGCTCGACGTTCTCGCGCGCGTCACGACGCTCGATCTGAAGATCGACGCCGTCGCCGAATCGAGCGCGCTCGGCGCCAATTCCGAAGCGCATGCGACATTGAGCCGTCCGGAGTCCGCTCCGGGCTCCTCCAGCCCCACATCCGATGCGCTGGTCGATCTGCATAACGGCGCCACGCTGAATGGCGGCGGCTCCGTCAATGTGAAGGCGCGCCAGGAATCCGTCACCAGCCTCGCGAGCGCCGACGCCACGACCAATGGTCTCGGCGCCTCGACCAACAGCTATGCGAAGAATGATTTCGATGTGACGACGCGCGTCGTGGCCGAGAGCGGCAGCGCCGTCCATACGCGCGCGCTGACGGTCGAAGCCTATGGCTCGCCCAATGTGTCCGGCTTCGTCGACGCGAGCTCGCATGGCGCGGCCATCGACACCGGCGCCGAGCATCCGTCGCAGACAATCGCCTATCAGCGGACCATCGATTTCAACGCCGATGTGTTCTTGTCCGGGCCGCCGGCGCCCGAGCTCGTCATCGACGCCGCCGGAAATATCGTCAAGCAGCAGGGCATAGGAACGGTCACATTCCAGAACGGCGTCTTCATCGTGCCGGATATCGTCAACACTTCGACCGCCGCCGGCACGGCGACCTTCTCCATTCCGAGCTGGGGGCAAGATCCGACGCCTGCGGGCTATGGCACGACGCCCGGCGAGGATTCGATCAAGGGCTCGCCCAAGATCACCTTCCTCACCGCCTTCGATCATGTCCTCATTCAGAATGCGTCGAATTTCGACGTGCAGGTCGGGCTCATCAATCCGCTGGCGGCGACGCCCAATTTTGCGCAGAACGTCGTCGTCGACGTGACCTATAAGAAGGACTTCCTGCCGGTCACGAGCGCCGATCCGGGCCATACCGCCGTCACCATCGCCAACACTTCGACCGCCGCGCGCACCAAGGTGACGCTGAACGACGCCATTCTCGACGCGCTCGGTCCGGTGTCGATCACGACCGCGAATGGCGATATCGTCGCGAATGCGAATGGCCGCATAGAGGCGACCACTCTGTCGCTCTCGGCGCCGAAGGGCGCGGTCGGCGCTTCGGCTTCGCCGATCCGCACCGTTTCGACACGCCTCGACGCGCTGGCGCGCGATGGAATCTTCATCAGCGAGACGGGCGATCTCGAGGTCGGCTCGGCGAGCTCGACGGGCGGGACCGTGAGCCTTTCGGCGACCGGCTCCATTCTCGACGCCGACGCCAGTGTCGCGGTCAATGTGAGCGCGCCCAATCTCATCCTCAACGCCGGCGGCGGATCGATCGGCGCGAAGGCGGATGCTTTGCGCATCGACGCGGCGCGCGCGGCCGGCTCCTTCATCGCCTCGGCCAAGGGCGATGTGGTCGCGACGGATGTCGCGGGCGGCCTCGGAATCGGGACCGTCGCCTCGACGACGGGCGATATCATCCTCTCGACGCGCGACAGCAATGCGGTCGGCGAGGACATCATCTTCGGCGCGACCTCCTTCATGAGCGCGACCTTGGGCGCCGCGTCGCTCGCCGCCGGCGACAATATCGTCATGGCCGTCGGCGCGACGCTGAACGCCGCCAAGACCGCGACATTGACCGGCGACCTCGGCGACGCCGATTCCGGCGTCGGCGCGCTGATCGATCTAGAGGGCGCGATCACGGCCGCGGCCGTGTCGGTCGTCGGCGGCGCGGATCGCGACACCATCGTCATCCGTGGCGTGTCGGCCAATGCGCCCACGACGGTGACGACCGGCGGCGCGGAGGATGTCATCCTCATCGGCAGCCGCGCGAGCGCAACGACCAATGCGAGCGGCGAGCTGATTGCAACGAGCAATACCGGCGGCAATCTCACGACGATCGTCGGAACGCTGACCGTGACGGGCGCGAATGACAAGCTGGCGTCGCTGGATCTCGACAATTCCGGTTTCGCGCAGGGCGTGACCGGAACCGTCTCCGACAGCGAGGTCGCCGGCTTCGGAATGACCGGCAAGGTCGTCTATAGCGATCTTCGCTCGCTCGCGCTGCATCTCGGCGCGGGCGCCGACACGGCGACGGTGCGCTCCACGGCGGC
The DNA here is from genome assembly GCF_001644125.1 of Methylosinus sp. R-45379. NCBI lineage: Bacteria > Pseudomonadati > Pseudomonadota > Alphaproteobacteria > Hyphomicrobiales > Methylocystaceae > Methylosinus > Methylosinus sp. R-45379. The sequence goes on along the minus strand of NZ_LUUM01000297.1, from coordinate 2,819 downwards.
GGCGACCATCACCTCGCTGTTCCTCGGCGATGGCGCCGATTCCGTCATCGTGTCGGGCGCCGACGCGACGGTGAACAAACTCGCGGGAACGCTCATTCTCGACGGCGGCGCCGGCGCCGACACGCTGCTCGTCGATGATAGCGGCGATACGGGGGCCAACGCGGGCGTCATCGGCGGCGCCAATGGCAATCAGATTTTCGGCTTCGGCGTGGGCGGAACCGATCAGTCGGTGGTCGATCCGAACATTGGCGTCACCTATGGCGATTTCGCCACTGTGACGGTGAAGGCCGGCTCCGGCGCCGACGCCATCTCGATCGCGGCCAGCTCGACGGATACGATCCTCGATGCGGGCGCCGGCGCCGACGCCATCACGCTGGGGCCGAACCTCGCCAATATTCGCGGCCATGTGCTCGTGCGCGGCGGCGGCGATGCGGGCGACGCTTTCTCGGTGAGCCCGACGGTCGACTCCAATCTGACGCTCGACGCCGCCTCGGCCACGCGCAGCCGCATCACCGCGGTCGGAATGGCGCAATCGGTCGAATTCGAAGGCGTCGCGGCGACCACGATCGCGCTCAGCGGCGCGACGACGAACAATGTCACGATCAATGGTTCGGCGACGCCGATCATCGTCGACTCCAATGGCGCGGTGGATCGAATTTTCATTCACGGCGCGGGCAAGGCGACGACGATCAATCTCGGCGCGGGCGACGATGAGGCGATCGTCTATGGAACGAGCGCGCCGCTGCTGGTCACGGGCGCCGGCGCCGCCGACAAGCTCACTGTCGATCTCTCCGGCACGCCGGCCGCCACGACGACAGGCGTGATCCATGACGGCGCCTCCGTCGGCGAGGGAATTGTCTCCGGCCTCACCGCCGGCGATGTCACCTTCCGCTCTCTGGCCGAGGTCGATGTGAAGCTCGGCGACGGCAATGACACATTCACGCTCAATGTCCATGCGGCGACTCTTCCGGCGACCATCGTCGGCGTGTTCGGCGGCGGCGGCGATGATCTGATCGAGGCGCGCAGCGTCAGCACGGCGCGCACCATCGTCGATGGCCAGTCGGGCAAGGATACGTTGCAGGTCGAGATTCCGACGCAGCCGATCGCCAATCAATTCACCTCCATCGACAAGACGGTGGAGCAGCTCATCGTCGATAATTCGGCCAATTCGACAGTCGCGATCGCCTGGACTCTGCTCGACACCGACCTTCAGGCCATGGCGCTTCCTTCCGGGTCGCCGGTCTCGGTGATCTCGACGGCCGGCGCGGATCTGACGCGCATTCTCGGCGGCAAGATGGGAACGGACACGCTCGATGTCGTGTCCACCAGCACGGCCAATGTGAATGTGACGATCGACAATAATCGCATCACGCTGCAATCGGGCCTCGTCGTCGTGACCCAGCCCGATCCCGCCAATGATTTCGACACTTATCGTAATTACGACAAGGCGCTGAATTTCGACGGGCTGAAACAGGGCGACATCGTCTATGCGTCGAACGGCTTCCGACTGTCGACCTCCAACGCGCTCGGCTTCATTCGGTCGGACGCCATCAGCCCGGCGGCGCAGGCGCGCGCAAATAGCGATGTGCTGACGCTGCAGGCGGCGCGCGCCGATGGAACGCCGAATGGCGACGGCTTCACGCTCTATTCGCTGGAGCTCGCCAATACGGCGGCGAGCGGAACGGCGATCGTCGTCCTGACGGGCCATACGCTCGGCGGACAGTCGGTGAGCGTCGAGCTCAGCCTCGTCGCCGGCGCCGGCTTCCAGCGCTTCGACACTTCGCTCGCGAGCTTCTATGGGCTCGACAGAGTGACGCTGACCGCGAAGGATGGGTCGACGCCATTCGGCTCGATCCTCGTCGACAATATCGTCGCGGTGGACGATCTGCCCAATGCGGCCGCGACCGTCGCGCCGGCGACCGTGCCGACCTATACGATCTCGAATGATTTCTCGATCGACACGACGGTTTATTACGGGGGCCAGTGGGTCTGGATCAACTCGGGTAAGATTCAGGTCAATTACAATAATGGCGGAGCGGCGGTCGACGACACGCTCGATTTCACCAATGGCGGCTGGTGGTATCTGGGCTATAGCCAGTCCGGCTTCTCGATCACCGCCGATGCGAGCGCCACGGGCGCGAACAATGGCATGGTCTCGGTGAATTTCGCCGGCGATCTCAACCTGCCCGCCGGACTAAAAGTATCGGCGGCGGGCGCCAATGCTCTGTCGTTCGATGTCGCGAACAATGTGCAGCTCGCCGACAATGTGACCTTCGATCTCTCGGCGCATAATCAGACCGCGGGCGCCGGCGGCGGCGCGGCGGGCGGCGCGGGCTCTGCGGGAGCGCGCGCGGTCGGCGGCTATGGCGGCGGCGGCGGCTCCAACGGCAGCCTTCCGTCCGATTTCACCTTCCAGGGAACGAATTCCGCGGGACAGGGCGTCGGCGGTCCCTATGGCACGGGGGACAACCATGGCGGCAGCGGCGGCTATGGCTCTCCGAGCTATTACGGCGGCGGCGGTGGTGGTGGCGGCGGCGGCGGCGCCTATCAGGATTTCGGCCGCGGCGGTGGCATAGGCGGCGACGGCGGCTGGGGCTATTACGGCAGTTGGGGCGGCTCCGGCGACGCGGGCGGGCTCGGCGTCGGCAACCAATATAATGGTTCGGCCGGAGGTGGCGGCGCCCAGGGCTACGCCGGCTACGGCGGCTCGGGCGGCGGCGGCGCCTATGGCGCCTATGACATCGTCAACGGCCAGCGCCTGCGCGACGGCGACGGTTATAATGGCGATAATGGCGGAACCGGCGGAACCGGCGGAACCG
>NZ_LUUM01000296.1:0-10662 GCF_001644125.1 Methylosinus sp. R-45379 | reverse complement strand
CAGCGCCGCCGTCGATGAACGCCTTATAGGACTACCCCCTCCGGACTGTCAACGACCGTTTTGGAGATTTTTCACGAAACCGTCGTCGAGATCGTCAACCCTCGGGTTTCCAGGGGTTTCGGCGGTGGATAACTTCAGCGCCGCAATTGAGCCATAATGCGCAGGCTTCGTTTTGCGATCCTGGGAGCCATTCCCGGGCCCGTCCATCGAAGCGCCCCGCGTCTCAGTCGTTTATCGCAACCGAAAACGGATCGGCCGCCCCTTTATGCCCCTCGATGCGAATAGGCGCCTCGTTTCCGCTCTGGCGGAGGTCGACTGGACCGACATCGGCGATCAGCCGGCCATAGAGGCCGACGGCCAGCGCCACTCCCCTCTCGACCGTCGGCGCGTCTCCATTCGTTGGCTCGCCGGCACTGTGCTCACCGGCCTGTCCGGGGCGCTGCTCATCAGCTCGGCGGCCTATACGGCGCTCGATCATCAGTCGCGCTTCGCCGAGGCGCCGACGCGGGCGCAGCTCGGCCACAAGGACGAGAAGGACAGTCAGGTCGTCAATCCCAAGAAGGGCGACCGCATCGTCCGCTCGGTGGACATCGTCGCCGCCAAGCAGACCTTCAAGACCACGACCACCTCCCGCGCCGGCGAGAAGGAGGTGATGCGCACGCGCGCCTACACGCATGTAGCGACGACGCTGACGCTCGCGCCGACCAGCTTCGCGGAGGAGGTTCCCGCTTTCAATCCGCTCAAGCTGCTGGCGGATTCGCGCAACGCCGCCGATAGCGCGGCCGAGCCGGACATTGCGCCGGACGACGCCGAGGTCTCCTTCGTCACCCGGGATTTCGCCGCCGGGGAGCCGGAACGGCAGAGCGCCGCGCTTTCGCTCGAGGAATGTCAGGCGCAGGTCGCCGAGCAGGCCAAATCGCAGCTCGCCTCGGGCGCCAAGCCCGCCCTGCCCCTGCCCGGCCAATTGCTGCTGTCGCGCACCAGCCGCGCCTCGCTCGATCCGCAGGCGCTCGCCTATGCGGCGGCGGGAACGCCCTCCGTCACGGCGCCCTTTTCGGCGATCGAGGTGCGCATGGTGCCGGAGAATGTGACCTTGGCGCCGCGCTCGGCCGGGCCGCAGCCGACGCAGATGGACGAGAAGCTCATCGTGCTCCGCCGCGGCGAGACTCTGGTCGACGCGCTTCTCGCCAATGGCGTGCCCAAGGCCAGCATCGGCGCGGTGGCTGCGGCTTTCGGGGCCAAGCGCGTCGAGACGGCGGCCCGCGAGGGCCAGAAAGTCAAGCTGCTCTTCGCGGATTTCGATGGCTCGGGCGCCAATCTCCAGCTCGCGCGCATCTCGATCTACACGGATGATCGGCTGGAGACGATGGTCGCGGCGACCGATCGCGGAACCTTCCTGCAGGTGACGGCCCCCTCCAATTTGGCCAAGGTCGGGCGACGCGGCTCCGCCGGCATAGAGGAGGACGGCGGCGACGGCGACGATGATCCCGGCGGCATGCGCCTCTATGATTCGCTCTACGAAACCGCGTTGAAGCAGGACGTTCCACGGCCGATCATCAATGATCTCGTGCGCATATTCGCCAATGATCTCGATCTGCAGCGCGGCGTGAACGGCGGCGATTCGCTCGATGTCCTCTATGACGAGAATGAGGAAGGCTCCGGACGCGAGGCGCTGCTCTACGCCTCCATCACGACGCGCAACGAGACCTTTCGCTATTACCGCTATCAGACGACCGACGACGGCCTCGTCGACTATTATGACGAGAACGGCCGCTCGAGCCGCAAATTCCTGGTGCGCAAGCCGATCGCCGCGGGCGAGACGCGGTCCGGCTTCGGCATGCGCCGCCATCCGATCCTCGGCTATTACAAGATGCATACGGGCGTCGATTGGGCTGCGCCGATCGGCACGCCCATTCTGGCGGCGGGCAATGGCGTGGTGGTGGAGGCCGGCTGGCACAGCGGCTACGGCCGCCGCGTCGAGATCCAGCACGCCAATGGCTATTCGACCGCCTATAATCACATGTCCGGCTTCGCGCGCGGCATTCGCGAGGGGCTGCGCATAAAGCAGGGCCAGATCGTCGGATTTTTGGGCTCGTCCGGCCTCTCGACCGGCCCGCATCTCCATTACGAGGTGATGGTCAACGGGCATTTCGTCGATCCGATGCGCGTGAAGCTAGCGCGCACGCGCGAGTTCGACGGTCGGCTGCTCGCCGATTTCAAGCGCGAGCGCGACCGCATCGATCAGCTGATGGCCAAGGCGCCGAACAATCCCCATGTCGCCACGCGACAGGGGCGCTGAGGCCAGGGCGATCGGGTGAAGGCCAATCCTCCCCCTCATGCTGAGGAGCGCCCGAAGGGCGCGTCTCGAAGCGCGAGGGGGAGCTCCAGATGGCCGCGCATGAAGGTTTCCTCGTCCTTCGAGACGCCGCTTCGCGGCTCCTCAGGATGAGGAAACCTTCAACCCATCGCCCTTGGCGCTGAGGCTCCGAGGTCTCACGCCGAGGCCTCGCCGCCGCGTCGCCAAAAGGCGGCGGCCAGCGCGCCGAGCACGATGACCGCCAAAATCAGGAACAGCGCCGATTGCTTGAACCAGGCGATGGCCGGCACGGCGACCGCCATGGCGAGGCCGAGCACGGCTATGTCGAAGGAAACCTGAATACCGGCGACGAATGTGCCGAGCGCCAGCAGCAGCAGCAGAGCGAGCCCGGTCGCCGGCGCATTGAGGAAGCTGTTCACGCTCGGCCAGAGCACGATGTTCATGGCGACGAGAAACGCCGCCCAATGCAGCGCCTGCGTGCGCGCGAGTATAAAGCGCGCCTGGCGATCCGGAGCCTGGCGCCAGCCTATGGCGACGCAGGCGACGCCGATCGCGACGCCCAGAAACTCCCAATAGCCATAGAGCGGCTGCTGGGCGAGGCTCGTATAGGCGACGCCGAAAATCGCCAGACCGAGCACGATGAGATAGGGCGCCTTGCGCTTCAGCCAGGCGCCCGCCCGCGCCGCGACGGCTTGCTCTCCGAATTCCGGCGCGACGCTATAGTCGTTCATCTTTGTCCCCTGCCTTTGAAGGCATGGCCGCCGAAGGCGGACATGCGCACCCCTGCCCTTGAAGGCATGCCGCCCAAAGGCGGACATGCGCGCTCGAATGGGTTCTATCGCGTCAACGCACGGGAACGCGGACACGCCGGCGGAACAGGCTGCGATGCGTCACCGGACCGCGCACATGGCTGCGCGGACGCTGCACGCGCGGCGTATGGGACGGGCGCACGAATTGCCGCTCCTGCGCCTCGGCTTCGGACGGCGCGACGACGGCGGCGAGCGGCGCGGCGACCAGCGCCGCCAGAAGGCCCGCGGCGAAAGCGCGGCGGGAGAAATTTTCGTCCTTGTTTTCCTCTGTGGTCGACATCTCATCTCTCCAATTCGTCCGAAAACGCTTGCGGAGAATTAGCGCTCGGCGCGCTTTCGACAATCGCGGGGCGTTTCCCCAAGACGGCGGCGCTCTACCTTTTCTCGCGAGCGTATGCGCGATGAATGGGCGCGAATGAACGGGAGTGGCAATGGGAGAGCGAGCGGCCGACACGGCGGCGGTCATCGTCATCGCATTCGTGATGCTGGCGGCCTTCTCGATCGGCCAATCCGTGCTGGAGCCGGTCGTCTTCGCGCTCTTCATCATCGCGCTCATCTGGCCATTGCAGCAATGGCTGCAGAAGATGACGCCGCGGCCGGTGGCGCTCACTTTCAGCATTCTCATCGCGCTTGGCGTCATGATCGCTCTGTCCTCGCTGATCGTGTGGAGCGGCGGCGAGATCGTCGATTGGTTCGTCCGCAATATCGAGCGCGTGAAGGCCGCCTTCGAGAATGCGACGAAATGGCTGGAGGCGCATGATATTTTCGTCGCCTCGCTGATCACCGAGCATTTCAACGCCGCCTGGGTGCTGGCGCTGCTGCGCGCGGCGGCGACCCGCGTCAACATATTCGTCGGCTTCGCGCTGGTGGTGCTGATCTATGTGATCATGGGCCTCGCCGAAGCCGGCGGATTCGAGAAGAAGCTCGCCGCCTCCCGCAGCGAGGCGACGGCGCGCTCGCTGCTGCAAGCCGGCGCGAACATCGCCACAAAGCTGCGCCGCTACATGCTGGTGCGCACAGTGGCGAGCCTCGCCACCGGCGCGGTCGTCTTCCTCTTCGCTCTGGCGATCGGCCTCGATCTCGCCGCGGCCTGGGGCGTGCTGACCTTCGCCTTGAATTATTTGCCCTATATCGGCCCGGCCGTGGCGACCCTGCTGCCCGCGCTCTTCGCCTATGCGCAATTCGACTCGGGCCAGATGGCGCTTCTCGTGCTCGGCGTGCTGGCGTTTGTTCAGCTCGTCATCGGCAGCGGGCTGGAGCCGGCCTTCTCCGGCTCGGCGCTGGCCATGTCGCCGACGGTCGTCGTCTTCTCCGTCCTGCTATGGACCTTTCTCTGGGGCCTGCCGGGCGCCTTCATCGGCGTGCCGATCGCCATCGCCTTTCTGACGCTCTGCGATCAATTCCCGTCGAGCCGCTGGGTCGCGGCGCTGCTCTCCGACAAAGGGCCGCGCGACGAGGGCTGAGCCTCAATCGACCACGGGCTGCGGCGGAAAGGGGAAGTCGGCGAAGCCCTGCTCGACCGAGGCGCGCCGCAGCTGCGTGAGGCTGTCCTGCGCCTCCTTCTCCGTATCGAAGCCCGGGCAGGTCAGCGGCCCGAAGCGGAAGCGATGCGAAGCCTCGAGACTCTGGCGATAGGCGGTCACCGTCGCGCCGTCCCAAAAATCGGCCTCGCGCACCTGATCGTGAACGACGACCTTGGTCCCGCCCAATAGGCCATGGGTGAAGCAATAGCCGTAATTGGCATGGGCGGCGGAGGTCGTGGCCGCCAGGGCGGCCAGGACGGCGAGCAATGTCCTCACGGGATGTTCCTCCGCGGAAAGGCGGGAGATTTAAACTCGAGTAAACATGCATGATTTGATCCGGGACGACAAGCGCCGCATCCGCCCCGACCGTCACGGCAGATCGAGCATGGCCCGCACATCGGCCGGCGTCGCGCCCTCGGCCCGCAACTCCCGCAGCGGCTTGGAGAGCCGGCTCTTGGCGAGCTTGCGGCCGTCCTCTTCCAGCACCAGCGCATGATGGCGGTAGGCCGGCGCCGGCAGGCCGAGCAATTCCTGCAGCAGCCGATGAATCCGGGTCGCCTCATAGAGGTCCCTGCCCCGCACCACATCGGTCACGCCCTGCAAGGCGTCGTCGACGGTGACGGCGATGTGATAGCTCGTCCCAATGTCCTTGCGCGCCAGCACGACGTCGCCCCACTCCTGCGGCGCGGCGACGATCTCCTTCCCATGCTCGCGCCACGAGACCTCGCCGCCGACGAGCGCCGCGGCTTTCGCCATGTCGAGCCGCAGATTGGCGCCGGCGCGCGCGAGCGTCTTGCCGCGGCAGGTTCCTGGATAGAGCGGCGCGCCGTCGAGATCGCGCTCCCGACTCGCGCGGGCGATATCGGCGCGCGAGCAGACGCACGGATAGAGCAGTCCCAGCGCGTCGAGCGTCGCGAGCGCAGCGGCGTAGTCGTCCAAATGCTCGGATTGGCGGCGGACCGGCTCCTCCCAGGAAAGGCCGAGCCAGGCGAGATCCTCATAGATCGCGGCCTCGAGCTCCGGCCGCGCCCGCCCCTGGTCGATATCCTCTATCCGCAGCAGGAAGCGGCCGCCCTCGCGCTGCGCGAGATCGAAATCGAGCAGCGCCGAATAGGCGTGGCCGAGATGGAGATAGCCATTGGGCGACGGCGCGAAACGAAAGATTTTTCTCGCGTCTGCGCGGCTCGCGTCCTCGCTCATTCGCGCCGCCTCGCTCAGCCGACCTTTCCGACGAGCTCCGCCTTCTCCCGCACAATGTCGCGCGCGGCGGCGAAGGCCGCCTCTATGTCGAGATCGGTGGTGTCGAGCCGCGTGGCGTCATCGGCGATTTTCAACGGCGCCGAGCTGCGGCCGCTGTCGCGCTCGTCGCGCCGGCGGATATCCTCGAGAATATGCGCATAATCGACGCGCTCGCCGCGCGAGGCGAGCTCCAGCGCGCGGCGCTGCGCGCGCTTCTCGGCGCTGGCGGTGACGAAAATCTTCACCACAGCGTCGGGGCAGATCACCGTCCCTATGTCGCGCCCGTCCAGCACCGCGCCTTCCGAGCGCGACGCGAAGCTGCGCTGCATCTCGATGAGCGCCGCGCGCACCTGCGGAATGGCGGCGACGACGGAAGACGCCTCGCCCAATTCGCGCGAGCGCAGCCGCGCCTCGTCGAAATCGCAGAGCGCGAGGCCGCGCGCGGCCTCCACAGCGGCGCGAATATCGTCGAGCGCGCGACCATCGTCGAGCAGCGCGCAGGCGGTGGCGCGATAGAGCAGGCCGGTGTCGAGATGCGGCAGGCCGAAATGCGCCGCGAGCCGGCGCGCCAGCGTGCCCTTCCCCGAGGCCGCCGGCCCGTCTATGGCGATGACAAGTCCCCGTTCAGGCAAAGCGAGCCCCCAGCCCTTCCATCAGGGCGCGAAAATTCGGAAAGCTCGTGGCGATCATGCGATCATCGTCCACCACCGCAGGCGCGTCGGCGCCGAGCCCCATGACGAGAAAGCTCATCGCGATGCGATGGTCGAGATGCGTCTCGACATTTCCCCCGCCTTTCACGCGGCCAGCCCCGCCGCGCACGATGAGATCGTCGCCGACGATCTCGCAATCGACGCCATTGGCCTTAAGCCCCGCGGCGATCGCCTCGAGACGATCGGACTCCTTCACCCGCAGCTCGGAGAGCCCGCGCATGCGCGTCTCGCCCTCGGCGAAAGCGGCGGCCACCGCCAGGATCGGATATTCGTCGATCATCGACGGCGCGCGCGCCGCCGGCACATCCACGCCGGTGAGGCGGGAGGCGGTCACGCGAATATCTGCGACCTCCTCGCCGCCCTCCTCTCGGACGTTCTCGAGCGCGATTTTCGCGCCCATCTCGGCGAGCGTGGTGAGGAGCCCGCAGCGCAGCGGATTGGTCATCACCCCTTCGACCACGATCTCCGAGCCCTCGGCGATCAGCGCCGCGACAATGGGGAAAGCCGCGGAGGACGGATCGGCCGGCACGCGCACCAGGCTCGGGCGCAGCTCGGGCCTTCCCTCCAGCGTCACCTTGCGCCCATGCTCGCCATAAGGCTCGCTGACGACGCGGGCGCCGAAATGGATCAGCATTTTTTCCGTATGGTCGCGCGAGGCCTCGTTCTCGATGACCACAGTGCGGCCCGGCGAGTTGAGCCCGGCCAGCAGCACGGCGGATTTGATCTGCGCCGAGGCGACCGGCGTCTTATATTCGATCGGCAGAGGCTCAGCGGTTCCCTGCAGCAGAATGGGGCAGCGCCCGCCCTCCGCCTGCTCCAGCACGCGGGCGCCCTGCAGGACCAGCGGATCGAGAATGCGGCGCATCGGCCGCTTGCGCAGCGAGGCGTCGCCATCGAAACGCGCGGTGATCGGATGGCCGCCGACGACGCCCATCATCAGCCGCGAGCCGGTGCCGGCATTGCCGAAATCCAGCGTCTCGCGCGGCTCCAGCAGCGAGCCGAGGCCCGGCCCGCGCACGCTCCAGCTACCCGGCCCGAGCCGCTCGATGCGCGCGCCGAGCTTGCGACAGGCTTCGCCGGTGCGCAGCACGTCGTCGCCCTCGAGCAGCCCCTCGACCCGCGTCTCGCCCACCGCCAGCGTCCCGAGGATCAGCGAGCGATGCGAGACGGATTTATCGCCGGGCGGGCGGCAGCGTCCGGAGAGCCGCGCGCGCAAGGCGCTGAGCGGCGAGGGGGAATGTTCGGCGTCGGTGTGCAATCTGGCTCGATCTCCGGCCGCGGCGCCGTTTCCCATGGCCCGCGCGGCATCGGCATATACAACGCGCGCCGCCGCGTCACAAATGCCGCGCGCAGGCGAGAGTGCGGGAGGCCGCGAGCCCGGGCGGCGGGGAGCCCCTGCCCCAGGACTCCCAGCGTCATGGCCGCGCTCGTCGCGGCCATCCACGCCGCGACGACCTAAGGAGGATTCAAAGAATGAACGGAACAACGCCGCGTCGTCTCCCCACGCGTCGCAATGTCCCGGCGTGGATGCCCGCGACGAGCGCGGGCATGACGTGGCTGTCGGTTTCGGAGCCCATGGGCCATGCTTCCTCGTCGACCTTCCCCAAACGGGAAAGTCGCGTCATTTCCAGACCTTCGCGCGAGTTCCATAGTGAATGCGAATTACAAGCTTATTCTAAATAATATTCATTAACTTTCCTTCTACAAATTGATCTGGACGCCAACCTTTCAACAGACGCTCAACAAGATAAGTATCGATTGCGCCGATACCTAATCCTGCTAACGCTCCTTCAGATGGCGAGAAAGCTAATCCAGCCGCAATTCCTAATCCGCCGGTCGTTACCCACCGGAGTGTTTTTCCGGGTAAACTTTCTATCCAGCTAGCCCGTGTAATTGCGCTAACGTATTCACCTAGAAGCGACTCATCTGGATTTCCGCTTGCCAACCACGCCTTAAACTTTCGGCCCCTTGAAACCGCATCGAGAATATCAGAAAATTGCACGTTACCACTATTTATAGCAAAACGTATATTTTTTCCATCTTTAAATACATGCTCTTGAAATAAATCTATCTCTTGCACATCGCGCTCCCGACGCCTAATTAGATCAAGAAACTTTCTTTTCATTAGGATCGAAGAAATATTATCACATACGTATCCAGACATATACATGCTAGCAAAATATGCGTCCGCTCTCGTGCTGAACATGCACGCGGCTACCAGCTCCTTATTTAGAGCGCCGTCTTCTTGGCCTCGAACTTTTCGATATTCTGAGTCGACCACAGAAAAGTCGATGTTAGAGTCGATCACAAACCCATCGTCCCCTAGATCAATCGCACGAAACTTCCATCCCTGATCAATGGATGCTGATGGCGCTAACATGGAAATTGTAGCGATTGCCGCATCACGGGCGTAGGCTTGGTCTGCAATGTCTGCTCTGGCCCCGGCGATCAGAGCGACTGCGTCTTCTCGCTTCAAAATATGGCTTGATGTTCGGTCAATTAAGTTCTTAGCAAACTGTCTATTGGCACGATCTTGACCACATTTGCGTAAAATTACATCTTCTATTTCCTCTCTGACGGAGTGAATTTTTTTATCTTTTGTTCCCCCGACGTGGAAATCACAAAAATTGTGGACCGACAAGCCGTTTTTTGTGTTTGTGACCGTTCCAAAGGCATCTCTGTGGTATGACAATTTCAATCCAAATTCGTCGTGAAGTCTGATAATTGTATCTTTATCTAGGACATCTAGCAGGGCTAGAAGACTGCCGCGATCCAGCAGAAGAAGAACGTCTTTGTAAAATAAAAGTGTTTCGCCTAGCAAACCAAGGTCGAATTTATTGCGTGTTAGGCAGCGGTGAATGGTTACTTGATTGAACATCGCGGCTTCTGTTGTAAGGCTGTTATAGGGTTCGCTCGCGGAGGGTATCACGGTCGACGGGAGCGTTCCACCGCTTCGCTAGCGCGTTATGCGATGACCGCTCCGGGTCGTACGCCAAAAATCCCAAGCCCCCGAACACCGCCCCTTGACACATCCTGAAAATATTCCTATATCCCTTCCACCTCCGCCCATGAAGGGCGCGTTTCTCGGGTCAGGGAGCGCGGGCGGGGGGCGGCTCCATCCGGGATGGCGACCCCCGTCCATGGACAGGCAGCGCGTCGCCGGACGGCGTTCTTCTCCCGTCCATAGGGAGAAACAAGAACCGCTCCGTGATCCCAGGCCGTCGGACTCGATCGCGTCTTGATCGAGAAACCCCAGGATTCGCGGGTTCGACCAAGCCTCGGGATGTCGACGAGAACGACAACCGCGTTTCGGGACGCTCCGGCCCCGGATGATTTCCTCGCGCACCGGCCGAAGGGGCCGGAGCGTCCCGAGCCGCCCTTCCCCCCCCCCCACGCCGCGAGGCGCCGGGGCGCGCCCGCGCGTGCTGAATTTGTTCCTAGCAGCCTGCGCCCGCATCCGAAAGCCGAGGGCGCGCGTCAGAGCGCGGCCTTCGACGCATCTGCGGCATCGCCCGGCGCGCCGACTTCCGTCAGACAATCGCGCCAGCGCGCCACGAAAGCGTCGAAAGACGCGGAATCGGCGAAGATCACATCGACATGCCACTCCACTGTCTCGACGCCCTCCTCCCACAGCCGGCTCTCCGGGCGCCAATGAAAGGACGGCCAGGCCGGGTTGCGATAGGCGGGGCTCGCCGGATAATCCGGCGGATGCAGCGAGGGACGGCCGAGCAGATCGATCAGCCATTGCATGATCTGCGGCAGAAAGGTGCAGCCGAAGGAGACGCCATGGCGATGAACGCGATGCACATCGCGCAAAATAGTCTGCTGAATCAAAGCCAGAGCCGGCGGCTGATCGGCCGCGCGAAACTCTCGGAGCACGAGAAGCCGAAAGCCGCGCTCCAACATTTGCGCCGGAACGGCGCGGACGTCCCCGGCCTGCTCGTGCTCGTGCATCGCGACCCTCGCTCGCCCGGCGGAGCCGGGATGCGCTCTCCGCACGCAAGCCCCATGCCCGCCCCCCACGATCGGACAACAATCCTCCCCTTCATGCTGAGGAGCGCCCG
>NZ_LUUM01000295.1:0-7044 GCF_001644125.1 Methylosinus sp. R-45379 | reverse complement strand
TCCATTGCGCGACCGCCGCCGTCAATGGCGAGTCGGTCGCTCACAAGCTCAGCGCGCTGCAGCAGACCGGGCGCGTGCTCGAGAGCCTCAATAAGGACGAGGCGGCGGAAGACGCGCTGCGGCAAATCCTGGAGATCGATCCCAAGCGGCAGGAAGTCGTGCAGCATTGGATCGCGCTGCGCCAGCGCCAATGCAAATGGCCGGTCGTGCAGCCCTCCGAGCGCGTGAGCCTCGCCGATCTCGCCAATGGCATTTCGTCGCTGTCGCTCGCCAATCATGCCGACGATCCGATGTTCCAGCTCGCCAAGGCGCATCATTACGAGAAGCGCTCCATCGGCCGGCCCAAACGCGGCCTACCCGAGCGCAGCCTGCGCGCAGCCGAGCCGAAGCGGGCGCGCAAGCAGCGGTTGCGCATCGGCTATGTCTCCTCCGATCTGCGCGAGCATGCGGTCGGCTTCGCCATGACCGATGTGCTGGAGTCGCATGATCGCGCGCATTTCGAGATCTACGCCTATTATTGCGGCATCGCGCGCAATGATCCGACGCGCGAGCGCATCGCCGCCGCCGTCGATCGCTGGACCGACATCAACGGAATGGACGACGAGACGGCGGCGAAAAAAATCGCCGAGGACGAGATCGACATTCTCGTCGATCTCAACGGCTACACCAAGGATGCGCGCACCAAGGTGTTCTCGCTGCGGCCGGCGCCGATCATCGTCAACTGGTTCGGCTTCCCCGGCACGATGGGCAGCCCCTATCATCATTACATCATCGCCGATCCGGTGATCATTCCCGAAGGCGCGGAGATCTACTACTCGGAGAAGGTGGCGCGGCTCGCCTGCTACCAGCCCAATGATCGCAAGCGCGTCGTCGCGCCGCAGCGCCCGACGCGCGTCGAGGCGGGATTGCCGGAGGACGCCTTCGTCTATTGCTCGCTCAACGGCATGCAGAAGCTCACCGCCCTCACCTTCGATCGTTGGGCGCGCATTCTGACGGCGGTTCCCGACAGCGTGCTGTGGCTGCTGACCGGCACGGAGCAGACCAACGCCCGCGTGCGCGAGGAGGCGAAAGCGCGCGGCGTCGCGCCGGAGCGCATCGTCTTCGCCGAGAAAATGGCCAACCCCTATCATTTGGCGCGCTATCCGCTCGCCGATCTGTTTCTCGACAATTTCCCCTATGGCGCCCATACGACGGCGGCCGACTCGCTGTGGATGGGCGTGCCGATCGTCACCTTCGCCGGCCGCAGCTTCGCCTCGCGCGTCTGCGCCAGCCTGGTGCGCGCGGCGGGCGTCGGCGAGCTCGCCTGCGCCAGCGCGGAGGATTATATCGCGCTCGCTATCGAGCTCGGCAAGGACAGGCGCAAGCTCGCGGGGCTGCGGGACAGGCTCGCCAATGTGCGCGAGACGTCGCTGCTGTTCGACACGCCGCGGCTCGTCGGCGATTTGGAGACGCTCTATCGCGACATGTGGCGCGATTACGAGAGCGGCGAGCTGCCGCGGCCGGATCTGCGCAATCTCGATATTTATCACGAGATCGGGCTCGATCTCGATCTCGAGAAGATGGAGCTGCTGAGCGACGCCGATTATCGCACGCTCTATCAGCGCAAGCTGGCGGAGTGGGACGCCGCCTATCCGATAGAGCCCGACGCGCGGATGTGGCGGCCGCGCTGAGCGCGCGGCCATGATCCCCCGCTCACTCGGCGAGCATTCGCTTCAAGAGCTCGATGACCTCGGACAGGCTCTTGTCCTTGGAGGCGAGCTCCTCGACCTTACGCACGGCGTGCAGCACGGTCGTATGGTCGCGTCCGCCGAAGCGCCGGCCGATCTCCGGCAACGAGCGCAGCGTCAGCACCTTGGACAGATACATGGCGATCTGCCGCGGGCGCACGACATTGGCGGTGCGGCGCGAGGAGAGAATATCCGCGCGCGAGATATTGTAATGGCTGGCGACGAGCTTTTGAATGTCGTCGATCTTGACGCGCTTGGGCTCGGCGCTGCGAACGAGATCGCGAATGGCGTTCTCCGCCGTCTCGACGCAGAGCGGCGCGCCGTTCAGCGTCGAATGGGCGAGCAGGCGATTGACCGCGCCTTCGAGATCGCGGCCATTGGTGACGATGGTCTTGGCGATATAGGACATGACCGCCGGCGGCACATGGAAATTGGGCTGCGCCTCCTGCGCGGCGGCGATGCGCGCCTCCAAAATCTTCATGCGCAATTCTTCGTCGAGCGGGCCGATGTCGACGCAGAGCCCGCCCTTGAAGCGCGAGAGCACGCGTTCGTCGAGAGTCTCGAGGTCGGAGGGCGGGCGATCGGCGGCGACGACGACCTGCTTGCCGGCGTCGATGAGCGAGTTCAGCGTGTGGCAGAACTCCTGCTGGATCGACTTGCCCTGCAGAAATTGCACATCGTCGATGATCAGCACGTCGATGTTGCGCAGCCGCTCCTTGAAGGCGATCGAATTTTGCTGCGTCAGCGCCGAGACGAAGCCGCTCATGAATTTCTCGGCGGTGAGATAGAGCACGCGGCGCTTATTGTCATTGGCCGAGCGCGCCACCGCCTGCAGAAGATGCGTCTTGCCGAGTCCGACGGCCGCATGAGTGTAGAGCGGATTGAACAGCGGATGCTCGCCGGGACGGGCGTCGGCGACGCGACAGGCGGCCGCATAGGCGAGCTGGTTCGAGGGGCCGACGAGAAAGGTCGAGAAAGACAGACGACGATCGAGCGGGGAACCGCCGAAAGACTCGCCGTCGCCGCGCGCCGCGGGACGCATCGGCGCCTTGACGTGCTGCGCCTCCGAGCGCTCGACGACAATGGCCGCAGGCGCCGGTTGCGCCTTCTCGACGACGGCGCCGGAAACGGCGTCCGCATCACGAGGGCGCGCACGGCGCGTCGGCGAGCGCACGTCGATGACGATCTGCTCGAGCGAGGTAAATTCGGCGCACAGCCGCGTGCGGATGCGATCCGCATAGTGAGACTGAATCCAGCTCTTCAAGAATTTCGTCGGCACCGTCAGCAGCGCTGCGCCGTCCTTCATGCCTTCGAGCTCCAGCCGCGCGAACCAGGAGCTGTAGACGGCCTCGCCGAGCTCGGCGCGCAGCCGCCCGCGCACGCGCTCCCATTTCTGCCGGCCCTCCGCCGACAGCTCGCTGGAATTCGACTGGTCATCGCTATTATCGGACATGGCTTTCTTTCGCGCTGAAGACGAGTCGAGGCGCGGCGCCTCGACAGCGTCGTCATAGTGAAACGGATAGATCGGTCGGTTTCGATCGATATGCGCGATCGACGCTTAGAGGACGCTTAAAGCTGGTTCGGGGGACCCACGGAATTTTCGCCGAGGTCGAAGGGACTTCGTCCGTCCTTTCGACTGCGACCTCGCGCGTCGTAGCGCTGCGCTACGTCGTCGCTCGGTCTCGTGTCGGCTCGCCGCCCAAAAGCCATCACATCACCCCTACATCCGCGATGAGCGAAAGCCCGTCGCGGTCCTTACAATCGGATCTGAAGATACGCAGACAGAAACGCACCCAGCGGGAATCGGCCGATGCATTCGTGGTGTGGTCGACGCATTCGTGGAACGCGTCGGGCAGTCCATCGCAGAGAAGGTGTCACCCGGAGGCTTACATGCGTCTACTCACCCATCCAAGCGACGCCGCTCCTCAGCGCCACGCCACATTTCGAACCTACACGCCCGCTTTTGCGCACGCAACGATCGTCGAGCCGCAGAATGCGCGGAACGTCGCCGCATCGCAGCCGCAGTCACGCCCTTCGCCTGGATAAAGTCATGATTCGTCGCTCAGAAAAATTTACGACGGTGGGAGGCGTGACACGGCGATCTTCGCATTGTTGCAGCGCGCGCGTTAACGAACGGGGCCTGTCAAGCCCGGCGAGCCTTGGCGACGCAGCGGGCCTTTAACGCAATTAACTGTTTTTAAACCGTATACGCTGCGCACAAGAAAAGCGTGTGAAAAAAAATCTCACACTACGAAGACTAGCGGAGTCGGTTTGCCCGTGCGTCGAAATATTACGCAGAACGCAAAAAAGCCCGGCGGAGCCGGGCTTTCGAAACACGCCGTTTGCGCAAGAAAAGATCAGGCAGAAAGAGCCTTCACGCGCGCCGTGAGACGCGAGACTTTGCGCGATGCGGTGTTCTTGTGAATGACGCCGTGCTGCGCGGCGCGCATCACGACTGGCGCGACGCTCTTGAGCACGGCGGCGGCCGTCGCGGCGTCGCCGCTGGCGATCGCCTCCTCGACCTTGCGGACCTGCGTGCGCAGCAGGCTGCGACGCGCGCGGTTGACGGCCGTGCGCCGGGCGATCTTGCGGACGGCCTTCTTGGCCGAGCTGGTGTTGGCCATCTTTGTTCCTTCGACGGTCGAGGCGAGGCGGGCGGGGTCGCCGCCCAAAAAAGCAAAGCGGCCGCGAAATCGCGGCCAGTTCGCCGGCCTTATACGCGGGCCGGCGTCGTTTCGTCAATGGCCGGGCCGGAGCGGCGCGCTCAGCGATGCTCGAAACGCGGCGGGCGCTTCTCGATGAAGGCGGTCATGCCCTCTTTCTGATCATGCGTCGCGAACAGGGAATAGAACAATCTCCGCTCGAAACGCACGCCTTCCGAGAGCGGCGTCTCATAGGCGCGCTCGACCGCCTCCTTAGCCATCAGCACGGCCGGCAGCGACAGAGCGGCGATGGTCCGCGCGCTCTTCAGCGCCTCTTCCAGAAGCTTGTCCGCAGGAACGATTCGGGCGACGAGGCCGCAGCGCTCGGCTTCCTCCGCGCCCATCAGCCGGCCGGTGAGAACGAGCTCCATGGCCTTGGATTTGCCGATGGAGCGCACCAGCCGCTGCGTGCCGCCGGAGCCGGGAATGACGCCCAGCTTGATCTCGGGCTGGCCGAATTTGGCCGTGTCGGCGGCCAGAATGAAGTCGCACATCATGGCGAGCTCGCAGCCGCCGCCCAGAGCATAGCCGGCGACGGCGGCGATGACGGGCTTGCGCGCGCGCGCCACGCCGTCCCAACGCGCCAGGAAATCGTCGAGATAGGCTTCGGCGACGGTCTTGTCGCGCAGCTCCTTTATGTCGGCGCCGGCGGCGAAGGCCTCCGCCGAGCCGGTCAGCACCACGCAGCCGATTTGAGGGTCCGCCTCGAAATGCGCCAGAGCGTCGGCGATCTCGCCGATCAGCCGCGCATTCAGCGCGTTGAGCGCGCGCGGCCGGTTGAGCCGCAGCAGCGCGACACGATCATGCGTCTCGATCTCGATCGTCTCGTAATCCAAGGCCGGCCTCCTGCTTTCCGTCGCTAAATCAAATTTCGAAGTCGCCCTCATTCGCCTCGATCTCGCCGAGGCCGGCGGCGACCGCGCGCCCATGCAGCTCGTCCAGCGTGATCGTATCGAGCTTGGCGAGCGCCTGACGCTCCGCCTCCGCGAAGAGCGGATCGACCGCGAGCGCCAGCAGACGCGGCTCCTCGCCGTTCTGCGCGCCCTCCTCCGCGCGCAGAGCGACGCGCACGATCTCGCCGACATACAGACGGCGGCGCTCGCGCGCCAGCTCATAGCCGCCGGCCGGGCCGCGCACGCTCTTCAAAATGCCGGCGCGCACCATGGCCTGCAGCATGCTCTCGAGATGCCGCGGCGGCAGATCGTGACGCGCCGCCAGCGCCCGCGACGACACCGGCCGCGCCCGCGCATGCAAGGCGATGTCGAGCGCCGCCAGCACGGCGAGACGCGCGGGACGCGGCAGCAGGCTCATTCGGCTCCGCCCTCGCCCGATGCGACCTCGCTCGTTCCGGTCGAGCCGAAGCCGCCGTCGCCGCGCGCGGTCTCCTCCAGCGCTTCCGCCGCCTCGATGAGCTCGACATGCTCGTAGCGCGCCACCACGAGCTGCGCGATGCGCATTCCGCGCGAGATCTCGAATGGATGCGTCCCAAAGTTGACCAGCAGAACCTTCACCTCGCCGCGATAGTCGCTATCGATGGTGCCGGGCGCGTTGAGCACGCTGACGCCGAATTCCAGCGCCAGGCCGGAGCGCGGCCGCACCTGCGCCTCAAAGCCGGGCGGCAACGCCAGCGACAGGCCCGTCGGCACCAGATCGCGCGCGCCGGGCTCCAGCACCAGCTTGCCGCCGGGCGCGATCGCCGCGCGAAGATCGAGCCCCGCCGCGCCGGCGCTGGCGTAGGCGGGAAGCGGCAGGCCTTCGCCATGCGGAAGCCGGCGGATGGCGATCTTGGTCACGGCGTCTCTCCCAGCGTGTCGGCGATATGCGCGATGAGCCGCGCCGCGACCTCGGTCTTGTCCAACCGCGGCCAGGAGGCGACGCCGGCGCGCGAGACGAGGTGAACCTCATTGCTGTCCGCGCCGAAGACTCCGGCGCCGACGTCATTGGCGACGATGAGATCGCAACCTTTGCGCGCGAGCTTCTCCTGCGCATGGAGGAGCACGTCGCGCGTTTCCGCCGCAAAGCCGACGACCAGCGCCGGCCGTCCCTCGCGCCTCTGCGCGACGCTGGCGAGAATATCGGGGTTCTCGCGCAGCACGAGCGTCGGCGGCTCGCGCGAGGCGCCCTTCTTGATCTTGTCGGCGGAAGGCTCGACGCGCCAATCGGCGACGGCGGCGGCGCTGATGAACACATCGGCCGGCAGAACCGCCTCCACCGCCTCGAGCATTTGCTGCGCCGTCTCCACATGACGCGTGGCGACGCCTTTTGGATCGGCGATCTCGACCGGGCCGCTGACCAGAGTGACGCGCGCGCCGGCCTGCGCCGCCGCCGCCGCAATGGCGTGGCCCTGCTTGCCGGAGGAGCGATTGGAGAGAAAGCGCGCCGGATCGATCGGCTCGCGCGTCGGCCCGGAGGTGACGAGCACATGGCGCCCGGCGAGCCTCCCCTGCCCCGCGACGGGCAGCGGCAGAACCGTATCGCCGCCCAGCGCGGCCTCTATGGCGGCGACGATGGCGAGCGGCTCCGCCATGCGGCCTGGGCCAAATTCGCCGCAGGCCATCTCGCCATCGTCCGGCCCGACGAAGAGCGCGCCGTCGCCGCGCAAAGTCGCGACATTG
>NZ_LUUM01000294.1:0-6557 GCF_001644125.1 Methylosinus sp. R-45379 | reverse complement strand
GGCCAAGAGCTTCTTCAGAGTAAGCATCCGGCGTGGGCCGCAGGCGATGGGCTGAAGCGTCAGGCGCCAGCGCGCGACTTCAGGTCTTTGTGGATTTCGATGAGCTCGACGAGAGTTTCGATGCCGAAGTCGGTGAATGCGAGATCGCCGTCGTCTCCGATGCCGTAGACCCAGATGACGCCGTCCTCGGTGTCCATTTCGAGAGCGACGTCGTGGATGAAGTCGACGCTCTCGCCGAGGCGCTCTGCGACGCGTTCGACGGTCGTGACATGATCGACCTTGTTGACGTGCATGCTCAGGCCGCCAGCGCCGATGCGCGCGGAGCCGACGCTCGCCAGTTCCACGGCAACAGTTCATCGAGCCGATGCGCTGGATGTCCGGCGATGCGGGCGAGAACGTCGGCGAGCCATGCCTGCGGATCGACGCCGTTCATCTTCGCGCTCACGATCAGGCTGTACATCGCTGCGGCACGCTGGCCGCCGCGGTCGGAGCCGCAGAACAACCAGCTTTTTCTGCCAAGGGCGATGCCGCGCAGTCCGCGCTCGGCGGCATTGTTGGACAGGCACACGCGCCCATCCTCGAGGAACAGCGTGAAGGCCGGCCACCTCTTCAGCATGTAATGGATCGCCTTGGCGAGATCGTGCCCACGCGAGAGTTTGGCGAGCTGTTCGCGCAGATAGTTTTCCAGCGCGTCGACGAGCGGGCGGCTCGACGCCTGCCGGACGGCGAGACGTTCTTTTGCGCTCTTGCCGTTGATCGACCGCTCGATCGCAAACAGCGCGTCGATCCGGCGAACGATTTCGATGGCGATGGGCGAGAGCGGAATCTCTTTCTTCCCCGCCGCCTTGCGCCGCGCATTCTCGTCGATGTCCGCCATTGCGAAGAACGGGCGCCGCGCATGGACCCAGCACGCGGTCTCGCAGATCGCGCCGGGCTCGCGCCCCGGCAGATACAGCTTGCCGTAGCCGTCATAGGCGTCCGCTTGCAGGATGCCGGACCAGTTCGCCAGATGGCCCTGCGGATGTTCGCCGCGCCGATCGCGCGAGTAATAGAACATCGCCGCCGGCGGCCCGGCGCCGCCGAAGGGCGCGTCGTCGCGCACATAGACCCAGCAGCGGCCTGTGTCGGTCTTGCCCTTGGCCAGCACGGGAACCGTGGGGCGAGTAGGCCGAGGGAGTTTCACCCTCGGCCTCTCCCAGAACCGGGCGTGAGACTCTCGCCTCACCCGGCTCCCATCAGGTTAGCTTCCGCACTCGCTCCAAGCCGCCAGTGCGCGAACAATCTTGGGTTCTCTCGCGCGATCTTTTCGAGAAAATCGCGCGCGCGTCCCAGTCGGTGGTGGAAGCGTTTGAACTTGCGCTTTATCCAAACGGCAAGCGTCTGGTCGATGTAGCGCGCGAGCGGGTAGAGCGCTGAACGCGTGTAGCGTCCGTAATATGCGATCCATCCCCGAGTGATCGGGTTCAACTCGCGAGCGATTTCGTCCAGTGTAACTTGCGTTTTACGACGCAGTTTCAAATCGCGGATCGCCGAACGCATCGAGTTCAGCGCGGCCTTGCTCACCGCGGGTGTGAACCCGCAGAACATTTTCTGCGAGCGCGGCCCCTTGACCGAGCGCGGCCGAAAGGAAAATCCGAGAAAGTCGAACATGACATTCTCATAATTTCCCTTGCGCTTCGAATCTCTGCAATAAACGATCTTGGTCTTCGTTGGATGCAGCTCCAGACGGCATTCCGCCATCCGAGACCCGAGCGCTTCCCTGACGAGCAGCGCTTCCCTCTCAGAGCGGCAGTGCACCAGTCCGTCATCCGCATACCGACACCACTTCAGGTGCGGGAACGTTCTCTCCATCCACAGGTCGAACGTGTAATGCAGGAAGAGATTCGCCAGGATCGGGCTGACGACGCCGCCTTGTGGCGTGCCGCGCGTCCGCTCGATCAAGGTTCCATCGTCCAGCATCATCGGCGCTGTCCGGCGCTTCTCTTCGAGAGACCATGATCGGCGCCGGAGAGCTGGGGGATCATCATCATTGCGCGACATCGGCGATAGTGTCCACTTGTAATAGAAGCGGACACGATCATCGCGCCACCTGTCAGGCAGCTATCTCAAAAACCGCAATCAACGCCAGGCGGCCGCCGCCGGAGGGATACTCTTCAGACGCGCGTTTTCCTCCTCCAGCGCCTTCAGCCGCTTGGCCTCGGAAACGTCCATGCCGCCGAATTTGGCTTTCCAATTGTAGAGCGTCGTCTCCGAAACCGCGTATTTGCGCGCGAGGTCCGCCGCCTTCGCGCCGGCTTCCTGCTCCCGCAAAATCCCGATGATCTGCTCTTCCGTGAACCGTTTCTTCTTCATCGTGTCCGTCCTGCAATCGGCCGGACTCTAATCGATGCTGGGGGGATTTTTCAGGGGCACGTCACGCCCGATTGGGCTCGGGCGTAAAAATCATCTTTTCGCTGGTTCAGACGGCGGAGCCGAGCATTGGGCCGTCCTTGCTTCGCTGGTCGAGACCTGCAAGAGAAACGACATCGATCCGCAGGCCTATCTCACCGACGTCCTCTCGAAGATCGTCGCTCGCCATCCCATGAGCCGCATCGACGAGCTCCTGCCCTTCGCCTACATCAAGAACGCGCCCGAACAGGCCGTGGCCTGAAAACGACGCTTACCTTCAAATCGGAACGCCGGCCGGGATCAAATCGGAATCCCCGGCCGGATTGCGTCGGAATTCGCACGAAACTCCGGCCCGCCGCCGGAGCCGCTGGCGCTGCGCGCGCTTCATCTCGAACCCGAAAAATGTTCCACCTCAACGCGCGAGCGGAACAAGCGCTGCATAATTGCGGTTAGCCGCGTAGCTTCGCTTTTCCCTCGATTTTGAAAAAGCCGCCCACGGCGTAGGGATACTTTTCATCTGTATCATAGCAATTCGTGTATAATCACGCCATCAGGTACACTATCGCGCTTTATTGTCACTCGATAGTCGGCAAAGCGACGAGCGGGCGGAAGATTGTCGAGTCTGTGGTCGTCGATGTCATAGGCCTCGATGCCATTTTTGCGCTGCACGACCACGAGGGCAAACAAGTCATGCGCAGGTGCCCGGCCCAGGGCGTTGTCATGCTCGAAGGCGACAAGCTTTCGAGTCGCCATTTCGCCTCGGGCGGCAGAGCGATCGTGCTCGAACATGTTTCGCAACGCCTCCCACAGGAAAGCGATGTCCGTTTCCGAGAAACCAGTGCGCTCGGCGAGGTTCGCAGACACAAAGCCATGCGCGCGATAGAGGCCATAAGGCACAATATGCTTCCGTCCCATTGTCCGGTTCTCAGTGCGCCGATCGTCAGAGGTCCCTTCCTTTTGCTTCTTGTCCGCCTCGTTGGTGGCAGCCATACGAGTGATCGAAAGTTCCAATGGTACGACAGGTTCGATGGATTGCGCGAATGACAGCTGCACCGGGCCACGCACTTGTCCGCAATTGACGCCCGTGCTCATGACCGCACCAAACGTGCGAACGTCGAAAAAATTGGCACACATGAAGTCACGTAGCTTATTCAGCTCCAAAGTATCACGCGGATTGAGTTTGCCGTCGCCCTTGCTTACCTTTCGGTCATCCAGCCGGACGGCGTTATAGGCTTCGCGGTGCTTCTCGTTGAGGATTGCGCCTTCCTCGACATAGATCGCATAACCGGGTTGGCCATGCTTAGCGATCTCGGCGTAGTTGCGTATCTTCCGCTTGATGCACACGTCGGTTACGAGGCCATGACTGGTCTCCGGGTCCAGTCGAGGTAAATTGCCGGCGTCTGGGTCGCCGTTGGGGTTGCCGTTGGTCACGTCGAAGAGCAGCACGAAATCGAAGCGATGGGATACGGTAGTCATAGATTTTACTCCTCGGACGCGGCGGCGGTGCCTTCACGGCGGCGATAGAAATCGTTGCGTTGGTGGTAGTAACCGATCGCGAAGAGTGCTTGGAATTGCGAATTCAAGGTCCGAACGAACAGGGAATCTGGAGACGCGAGTTCGAAAATCTCGCCAATTTTGCGATCGAGATTGATGGCGAGGCCGGGCTTATCCTTTCGTAATTTGGCGAGATGATGTGTTGCCTTGCGCTGCAGCAAGGGGAAGACTGAGCGCGGCGTGGCGGAGGCCGCGCCATAATATTGATCGCGAATGGTCGCGTTCAAATTGCCCGCAAATGATTGCGTCTGTAAGTATTCATAGGTCGCGAACAAGCGGCCGAGCAGGTAGCCTGGGTTGAGATTTTGCCGATCGAGCGCCACCGGGGCCTCCTTGACGAAATCGAAATTACGGATGAGAACGGATTTGAGAATTCCAACACGCACGGCGTTCACATCACGGTCCGCGCGCAGGCGCGCCAGGATCGTGGAGAGCATCGTGAGCGGGTAGGGCGTGCCGACTAGAACCGCTCGCAGCCAGTCACCGGCGAGGCGAGGCGGAATGTTCTCGGACTTACGTTGTACGGCCGTCTCGATCAGTAATCGCCATGTACCAGCGGCATCCTCTCGTGGTGGCGGAGAAATGCGCATCCGCTCGACATGGTCTAGATAGCGCGCTGCAAGTGCGCCGAAATCATCCTCGATGTAAAATCGGACCGATAGCCTCGCGGCGTTGGGTGCGAGCGCGAGTACATGGAACCGCACGCCCCGCGGCAAATCCGGAGTGAACGACATGACTGGCTTTCCCTGCCGTATAGCTTCCAGAATCGCGCCGACTTTCTTTGTTTCGACCATTTCGTCGACCGGTTCGACACCCAGCAGAGCTGCAAAGATATTTGTCGCCTCCGACGCGTGAGCTTGCGAAGCGTTGGCCCAGAACACTGTCGAGGCATCGCCGATTTGAACGCGATGGCCGTTGCCTTTGTCTAGGAAGAAGTTAAGCGCCGATGTGTAAGCGAAAGCTGCGAACTCTGAGACCGGCGCGTTGTCACCCTGATTGTGACCATATGATCTGAACGCGTCGAGATTGAAGGAGACGATAGACGCACCAGCTGACTGCGCGCCCGACACACCCTTAATCGCCGGATGCAGACGCGCGATCGAGCTATGTTCGCCAGTGACAAGGCAGGCTGCTTTAGTTTTTTCGTCCGGCGCACAAAGGCTGGCCCAGAGCGTCCGGGCTGCCGCCCGGTCATGTATACGAGTATTACTCCCCCGGTCGCTTTCGAGTGAAAAGACGATGTTCTGGTCCTTCATCTCTTCCGGCCAGCCGAGGCGCTCGAAGTCCTCGGGCCGCCACGTGTCCAAAAAGCGCAATAGTACTCGTAGGCCTTCGTCGTTGGTCGCTTGCAAGGCTTCCCTATGGCGCGTGACAAAAGCGGCATGTTCTTGGGCTGTACGTTTGCGTCCTCCGGCTGTGACACCAAGTGCGTAAGACGTCTTGTCCCATAAGAAGTTGGGCGCAACATCCAAGGTGCGTTTCTTAGGTTGTGGCACCGGCATCAGCATCGGTGTTTTGCTTTTGCCTTCGCCCTCCCGCCGATCCGTGGGATAGCCGGTAGGAGTCCCGTCGGGACACAATACGATCTCGAAACCGATTTTTTCGAGCGAATAGCCGAAAAACGGCACCTGCCTGCCTTCGAGCAGGCCATTATACGCGTGAACGAGCGAAGCTAGTGCGCTCATCGGCGTATCTGTGCCGAGTCCGGCGATGGAACCTGCAGAACGCCGTCTTGTAATTTCGCGCGAAAGAAAAGGGAGGCGCGGTCTCTCTCATGGTCGATGTCGTAGAGCATGAAGCCAAGAGAACGCGTTTCCTTGATCGGTGCGCAGATTGCTTCCCCCGCCTCGACGAGCCGAAATCTCGCGGGAAACTCCCGCGTCCCAAGACAAGGTTGATGAAAGCATTGTCCCTTGCGGGCTCGGCGCTTGAAGGTGTCCAGATGCTTGCCCTCGTTGTCCTCCGCGCTGGCCTTGGGTGTCATCTCGAAACGTGCCTCGATCACATAGGCGACATCGACGAGGACGGTGGCAGCACGCTGCTGACGATCCTCTTCGACGAAGAGCGCGAGATCAGCGAGGCTCCCTGAATTCATCGCTCTCTTGATGGAGACTGCCGGCACCTTGTGGCCAACTTCATTGCGTCGGATCGATTGGAAGCGGATCGGCTTCAGCACATTGATGGTCGTGACGATCCAACGGATTGCTGGCTTCCAGTGGATCGCCTCAAGAATACCTCGAGCCGCGGACGGCGTCATCACGTCATACGAGACGCGCTCAACCTTCATTTCCGGGCGGGTGAAGCACGCGAAGTCGCCGGTGACATGCAATTTAACCCCATAGGTCATCGTCACCCTCCATTTCCTTGATGATCAAGGCGCAGCAATATCCTCGTGGACGTCGCTTGAGCACTGCTGTATCGACCTTCACGCGCAAGAGACAATTTCCTACCTCGAAATACGGGGTTAGAAGGGGGCTGTCGCGCCCCAGAGGGGGTGACGTGCCCCCGAAGTTTCATCCAGCGGCGATTTGAGTCCCGGCGGTTGATACGCCCGCGGGCGTGGGGTGAGCAACAGGCGATCGGCTACGCAACCCAGTGAACTGATGGGGTGGATG
>NZ_LUUM01000293.1:0-13147 GCF_001644125.1 Methylosinus sp. R-45379 | reverse complement strand
CTGGCGTTTCCATCAGATGCCAGCGGTCGGCAACCTGAAGAGCGCCGGGAAGCGCCCTGCTGGCGGCGAGCGCAAAGCCGCCAGCAGGGCGCTTCCCGGCGCTCTTCAGGTTGCCGACCGCTGGCATCTGATGGAAACGCCAGCGCCGCCTTCCTCGGCACCGTGCGCAAATCGATGCGCTGCATACGATCCGCGCTCGTCGCTCTCGAAATGGACACCGAGGACGGCGTCATCTGGGTCTACGGCATCGGAGACGACGGCGTTCTTGCATTCACCGACTTCGGCATCGAAACTCTCGTCGAGCTCATCGAAATCCACAAAGACCTGAAGGCGCGCGCCGGCGCCGGGGGGGGCGTGGGGCAACCCCCGTCCTACCGCGACCGAGCCGCGTCACTCTCGGACGCCCGTGTCGCGCCCGCAGACAAAATTTGCGACGCAACCGGCGCTCGCGCGCCCCATTAATCGAAAATTTAGTTGCCTATTTTTTCACGCGAAGACATTCATCCCAGAAAGTGATCCGGGGCGGCGATCCCGACGATCGCGCATCGTCTGACCGCGACGGAGGGGCGGCGAAAAGTCGAGAAAAGAGCGCCGAGGAGGTAGAGTGAATAGTCCTAATGCCGGCGCCTTCGCCATAGTGGCGGCTCTGTCCTGTGTCGGACTCATCGAGGCGTCAGCCCGCGCTTCCGAAAAAGCGATCGCCGCCGAGCGGGCGGAAACGCCGACCCGAGATGCGGCCAGGATCGCGCCCGATATAGACCGGCTCCCAGACGATTCTTGGGGCCGCGCGGTGCGAATGGGCCGAGCCCTCATCGTCGAAACTTATAAGCATATCGGACCGGAGAGCCGCGATCCGCAGAGCCGATTCGCCGGCAACAATCTGTCTTGCCAGAATTGTCATCTCGAAGCCGGCGCGAAGCCGCATGGGCTTCCTTTGGTCGGCGTCTTCCGCGAATATCCGCGCTATGCGGCGCGTGAAGGCGCGATCGAAACGATCCAGGACCGCATCAACGGCTGTCTGACACGCAGCCTCGACGGTCGACCTCTGCCCGTCGACTCCAAAGAGATGAACGCGATCGTCGCCTATATCGCTTTTCTTTCGACCGGCGCGGAGAAAGTAGGGCGCGGCGCTGGCCAAATGGCCGAGCTGACGCGCCCGGCCGATCCGAAGGAGGGCGCGAAGGCCTTCGCCGAGAATTGCGCCGCATGTCACGGCGCCGACGGACTGGGCAAGCGCAGAGGCGTCGTCGGCGACGCCGAGGGCTATGAGTTTCCGCCGTTATGGGGTTTGGACAGCTTCAACGACGGCGCCGGCATGGGACGATTGATCGCCGCGGCGAATTTCATCCACGCGAACATGCCCTTCGGCGCGACCTATGATCATCCGGCGCTGACGGTCGAGCAGGCTTGGGACATAGCGGCGTATATGGCTTCGATGGATCGGCCGCACAAGGTCGGCATAGACAAGGATTTTCCCGTCGGCGTCGAGAAATTCGTCGACGCCGGATATGGACCCTATGTCGACGGGTTCTCTCTGTCCCAGCACAAATTTGGCCCATTTCAGCCGATCCGCGACAAGCTCGAAGCGATGAAGCGTTCGAAGGCCGGCGGACAGACTGGTCCTTGAGCGGCCAGGCAGCGTCGAAGGGCCGATAGGAAGACGCCGAACGCCGAGGTCGAGAACAGCGAGCGAGAGAATGATCGGGGGAGGCCGAGACGGCGCGATCCGTCACGACCCTCCGCTGTCACGCGCGTTCTTCGGCGCGCGCTAGGACTTCGTCGCGGCCTGCGTCGCCATTTCGCACGGAGCGCAGGGCGACTCCGCGACGGGGGGCGGAGAGACCGGGCGGCTCCAACCGCCGCCGAGCGCTGTCATCAGCGACAACGCCGCCTGCAGGCGTCCCGTGCGCAATGCGATCGCCTGACGCTGCGCGGCGAAGGCGTCGGACTGCGCCGTCACCACCTCCACATAGGTCACGACGCCCTCCTCATAGAGCTTCAGCGAGATATCGAGCGTCTTATTGCCGGCGACGACGGCTGCGGCGATATCCTTTTCCTGACGATCGAAATAGCGAATGAGCGCGAGCGCGTCCTCGACTTCGCCATAGGCGCGCAGGACGACGCTCCGGTAATGCGCCACGGCCTCGAGATAGGCGGCCTCGGCGTCGTGCAGATCGGCCGAATGCGCGCCGCCGTCGAAGATCGGCAGCGTCACGGCTGGCCCGAGCGACCAGAGGCTGTTGCGCGCGTTGAAGAGGCTGAGACCCGTGTCTTGCGTTCCGCCGGAAAGATTGATCGTGAAGCGTGGGAAGAACGCGGCGCGCGCGACGCCGATCGAAAGATTGGCGCCATAGACCCGCCGTTCGACGGCGGCGATGTCGGGGCGGCGCTCGAGCAGCTGCGACGGAGCGTCGAGCGGAATCGTCGGAGCAGCGACGCGCGTCTGCGATGACGGCAGAGAAAAGCTCTCCGGCGTGTGGCCCGCGAGAATGGCGACGGCATGTTCGAGCAGCGCGCGGCGCGCCTCTATCTCGGAGAGCTGCGCCTTCGCGAAGCCGATCTGGGTCTGCGCGCGCGTCACGTCGGCGGGCGAGGTGATGCCGCCGCCGACACGTTTCTGCACGAGGGCGAGCGAGCGGCCATAGGCAGCGACGATGCGCTTCTGTAGCGCAATCTCATTATCGGCGCCTTGCAGGTTGATATAGTCGCGCGCGAGCTCGGCGTGTAGGCTCAAGGCGACGGCGGCGAGATCGGCTTCGGACGCCTGCGCCTGCGCGACGCCTGCGGCCGCAAGATTACGGACGCGCCCCCAAAGATCGATCTCATAGCTCGACTGCATCGATAGCTGATTGTCGCCGTAAAAGGTCGGCGCATTTATGGGCAGGCCACGGGACTGCGCCGATCGCGCGAAGTCGGAGCCGCTCGGATAAGAGTTGGCCAATCGAAGCGGGCGGTGCTGCGATTCTTTGTTCTCGGTCAGTTGGCCGCTCGCCGTCAGGGTCGGCGAGAGGCCCACGGCTGCTTTCGCCGCCAATGCGCGCGCCCGGTCCATCGCGGCCATGGCCTGGCCGAGATCTGGATTGAGTTGGTCGAGCTCGCGTTCGAGCGTGTCGAGGCGCGTGTCCTGGAACGCTCGCCACCACGATCCTCTCGGACGTAGATCGGCGGGATCGGCGGCGGACCATTGCAAGCCGCCATCGCTCGAGAGGGCGCGCTTTTTCTCGGCGAAAGCAGGCCCGCCTCCTTTTGCTTCCTTGAAGCTCGCCGGGGTCTCCACCGTCGGCGCGACATAGGACGGCGCGAGGTCGCAACCACTCAAAGATACGCACGCCGTCATCAGGAGGAATCGACGCAAAAATCTCATCTCGCCTGCGTTTCCTTCCTCTCGCGGTCCTTGATTCTCACCGCGATCCCGTCATGCACGGATTGCCATGGCGTACGGATCACGCGGTCGGTCTCGGAGAGCCCCGCCGATATTTCGAGCGAAGGTCCGAGATCGCGAGCGATCTTGACGGTCTTCATGCGCACGACGCCGCGCTCGTCGACGGTCGCCACTTGCGGCGACGCATTGACGAAGACGAGCGCGCTCGCCGGCAGAAGCAGTGGCGCCCCCTCGGGAGGAAGCGAAATCCTGATTTGTCCGAACGCGCCCGGCAGCAGCGCGCGATCGGGATTGTCCGCCTCGAATTGCACGAGCAGGGTTCTGGAGCTCGCGGCGATCGCGCTGGCGGTCGTCATGATCTTCGCCGAAAATTCCCGCGTCGGATATTGCGGCAGCGTCAACCGCGCGGTCAGCCCCGGCGTGATCTTCGCCGCATAGGCCTGCGGCGCGCGGACATAGATGCGCATTTTGTGAATGTCGGCGACGCGAAACAGCTCGCGCCGACCGGCGCCGGCGTCCACTAAGGCGCCGACGTCGACATTGCGCGCTGTGATGACGCCGTCGAAAGGCGATGTCAGATTGAGATAGGCTTCGAGAGCGACGAGCCGGTCGAGATTGGCCTGAGCTGCATTCTGCGAGGCGGCTGCCGCCTCGAGATTTCCGGTCTTTTCGTCCGCGCTCTGGGGCGAGACCGCCGCCTCGTTACGGAGCGTGGTCCAGCGCTTCGCCGTCGCGCGCGCAAGATTTTGCTCCGCCTTGCTGCGCGCGAACAGGCCTTTGGCTTGCTCCACCTGCTGGTTGAGGTCGGGCGCGTCGATGACGCCCAGCACGTCGCCGGCCTTGACCTGCGCGCCGATGTCATAGGCCCAGCTCTTCAGATATCCGTTGACGCGCGCATAGATTGGCGCGTCGACAAAGGCCTCGACATTGGCCGGCAGCACGAGTTCCTGGGTGGCGGTCGAGAGCGTCGGCGTAATTAAATCGACAGTAGGAACCGCCGCTTCCTGTGTCACGCGCGCGAGCTCGGCGTCGCGTGCGCGACGCGAGACGACGCCGAAGGTGGCGAGCGCGAGAATGACGCCGATGGCGACGAGGACTCTCGGACGCAGGCTACGCAAAAGCTCCGCCTGCGCCAGTGGGTCCGGCGGATGGAGGTGAGGCGGTTCAGGGTGCGACATTCGCTTGCTCCAAGTGCGTGTTCTCCGGCTTGTCGCCTTGCGTGCGCTGCGCTCTGCGGCGCATGAGGAAGCCATGCGCGAGACTGAACATGACCGGCAGCAACAACAGTGTGCCCATGGTCGCGAAGGTCAGCCCGCCGATCACGGCGCGACCGAGCGGCGCATTCTGCTCGGCGGAGAGCGCCATCGGGGCCATGCCGATGATCATCGCGAGAGCCGTCATGATGACGGGGCGAAAGCGCGTCACGCCCGCCGCCGCCGCCGCATGGAGCGGAGTGTCGCCGTCATCGAGCCGCTCGCGCGCGAAGGCGATGACGAGATTGCTGTTCGCCGTCGCGACGCCCATGCACATGATCGCTCCGGTCAGCGCCGGAACGGATATGGTCGTCTCGCTCAAAAAGAGCATCCAGACGATGCCGGCCAATGCCGTCGGCAGGCCGGAGACGATCAAGAACGGGTCCAGCCAGGATTGGAAATTGACGACGATGATGAGGTAGACGAACACGATCGACAGGACGAGGCCGAGCAGCAGATCCGCATAGGCGCTGCGCATCGTGGCGATCTGGCCGCGCAGCACGAGATTGGAGGCCGCCGGCGCTTCGTTGCGGGTGTCGTCCAATATTTTTTGAACGTCGTCCGCGATCGCGCCGAGGTCGCGGCCGCGCACGCCGGCGTAGATGTCGAACGCCGACTGGCTGTTGAAATGCGTGACGACGCCCGAACTCCAGCCGCGCCGAATCGAGGCGACGCCGCTGAGAATTTGTTGTCCCTCGCCTGCCGCCACCGGCTTGCTCGCCAGCGCGTCGAGGCTCGTGTTCCAAAACTGCGGCTCCATCGTCACGATCGGATAGGAGACGCCGCTCTTGACGTTGAGCCAGAAGGCCGGCGAGGTCTGGAACGAGCCGGCGAGCATGGTCTGCAAGGAGACTGTCACGTCGCGCTCCGAGAGTCCGACCTCCTGCGCGAGCGTTCGATCAACGTCGACGTGGAGCGTGGGCAAATCGCCCGCCTGCTGCATGCGCGGGTCGGCGACCCCCGGCACGCGGGCGACTCGCTCCAATGTCTTTTGCAGATAGGCGAGGTTTTCGTCGCGCTTGCTTCCCGAGATCTGAATGTCGAGCGGGGCCGGCAGGCCGAAATTGAGGATCTGCGTCACTATGTCTGCCGGCAGGAAGGAGAAGACGACGCCGGGAAAGGCGCGTGGCAGACGCTCGCGCAATAATTCCGCGAAGGGCCCCGCATCGGCGACCTTCTCGGGATCGAAGCTCAGCGTCAGATCGGCGTCGTTCGTGCCGATGGTGCCGGAGTTATTGTAGCTCAGATTGATGCCCGAGATCGGCAGACCGATATTGTCGACGATGCTCGTCAGCGCACCATGCGGCAGAGCGTCGCGGATTTCGGCTTCGATCCGGTCGCAGAGAACGCCGGCCTGCTCGAGACGCGTTCCCGTGGGGAGGCGGACATGCAGCCGCAAGGAGCTGCTTTCCGTCTCGGGGAAGAAATCGCGTCCGAGAAAGGGGGTCAGCGTGAATGAGAGCGCGACGCCCGTGAAGAACATAGCGACGAAAGCCTTCGGGCGCGCAAGCGCCAGTTGGAGCACGCGCGCGTAAGCGTCGAGCAATCTTTCGAAGCCTCTTTCGAACGCGATTTGCGCGCGCGTGAACGTCGCGAGGACGACGCCGCGCCGGGCCGGGCCGTATTTCGCCTCGCGCAGCGCCTCACGTTGCTGCGCGCTCAGGAAATAGCGGGCCATCGTCTCGACCAGAGTGTAGGTCAGAAAGTAGGATGCGATCATCGCGAAGACGACGGCTTCGGCGAGCGGACGAAACAGATAGCCGGCGACGCCGCCGAGAAGCAGCAGCGGCGCGAACACGATACAGATACAAAGCAGCGACACTGTGGCGGGCGTGATGATCTCCTTTGCCGCCTTGATGATCGCGTCGTCGATCGCCTCGCCCGCCTCCATGTGACGGTTGACATTCTCGATCGTGACGGTCGCGTCGTCGACGAGGAGGCCGACGGCGAGCGCGAGACCGCCGAGCGTCATCACATTGACGGTTTCGCCGAGCGCCGACAGCGCGAAGAGGGCGGCGAGAATGGAGAGCGGGATCGAGATCGTGATGATGATCGTCGAGCGCCAGCTGCCGAGAAAGAGCAGGATCATGAGGCCGGTGAGTGCGGCCGCGATCGCCGCCTCGCGCGCGACGCTGACGACCGCTCCGCTGATGAAGGCGGATTGGTCTCCGATCACTGTCATTTCGATCCCGTCCGGGAGCGCGAGCTTCAATCGTGGAAGCATCGCCTTGACGCCGTTGATCACGTCGAGCGACGACGCCGATCCAGAGGTCAGCACGGGCAGCAGCACAGCCGGCGCGCCATCGACGCGCACGAGATTAGTTTGCGGCGCGTTGCCGTTGTGGACATGGGCGACGTCGCGCAAATAGACGATCGCGCCATCGGCGCGCTTTATCGGAAAATCGTTCAGCGCGGCGATGTCTGCAGGCGCGTCGTTGATCAGGACGGCGTATTCATAGTCGCCGATTTTCTGGGTGCCGGCGGGAATGATGAGGTTTTGCCGTTCGACAGCGGTCACCACGTCTTGCGCCGTGAGGCCAAGCCCGAGCAGCTTCTCCTGGTCGAGGTCTATGCGCACCTGCCGCGATTTGCCGCCGTAAGGAAAAGGGACCGCGGCGCCGGTCACCGTGGTTAGCGGCGGCCGAATGAGCGTGTAGACGGCGTCGGCGACCTCCGCCTCGGTCCGCGTGGCGCTCGAAAAAGCGATTTGGATGACCGGCACGGTCGATGCGTTGAACAGTATGACCTGTGGCGGCTGCACACCCGGAGGGAGCAGGCGCAAAACGGTCTGGCCTGCCGCGCCCACCTGCGCCAGCGCGAGATCTATTTTCACCTTCGGCTGAAAATAGATCTTGTTGACGCCGATGCCATTGTAGCTCTGTGATTCGACATGATCGATGTCGTTGACGAGCGCCGTCAGCGCCAGCTCGTAAGGATAGAGGATGCGGGTGGACATATCGTCCGGCGAAAGCCCGACATAGGTCCAGATCACGGACACGACAGGAATGCCGACCGCCGGAAATATGTCGACCGGCGTCCTGAAAATCGCCAAAGCGCCGAGTATGACGATGAGAACCGCCGCCACGACGAAAGTGTAGGGGCGCCGCAGAGCAATCAGCACGAGTTGGAGCATTTCGAAGTCCTTGTCGGACAAACGGCGGCCTGCGCTGGGCGGCCGACGGATTCGACGCTTGGGCCTATCGGCGACGCGACGCCTCCGCCCGCCGAGCGGATCGAATCCGTCCGGCGGCTCGGCGAGCCGTTGAAAAAAGCGTCGACGCCGCACCTTGACCAGGGGCAAGCTAGCACCGACAATTTTGCCTTGCCAGAAGTGATTTTGCAGGAGCAGTCTGCAAAAATGCAGAATCTGAATTGGGACGATCTTCGCTATGTCATTGTCCTGTCGCGGACTGGCCGTCTGGCTACCGCGGCGCGGCAGTTGCACGTCGACGAAACGACGATCGCGCGCCGAGTGGCCCGCGTCGAGCGCGCTCTGGGCTCGCGTCTGTTCGAGCGCGCCAATGGGCAGTTGCTGCTCACGGAGACGGGTCACGAGGTTCTCCGGCACGCCGAGCAAATCGAAATGGGCGTCTGCGGCATCAAAAGCGTCGCGACAGGCCTGGACGACAGAGCCGCGGGAACGGTGCGATTGACCTCGGTGGCTCTGATCATGAATCGGATCTTGCTGCCGGCGCTCCCGGAATTTCTGCGGGCTCATCCTCAATTGCAGCTGCACCTCGTCTCCGAGCCGAGAAACTTGGATCTCGGCGATAGGGAGATCGACATCGCCGTGCGCTTCGCCCGACCCGAGCAAGACTATCGCCTCGTCGCCCGCCGCATCTGCGAGCTCCCCTATGGGGTTTTCGGAGCCGTTGGATACTCGACGGAAAAGCTGCCCTGGGTCACTTACGAAGAGAGCCTGTCCGCTTTGCCGCTCGCGCGCTGGCTGGCCGAGGCCGTGAAGCAGGAGCCCGACCTCGGCCCGGGCTTGATCGTCAACGACTCCGATCTCGCGATGAATGCCGTGCACGCCGGCTTGGGTCGCTCGCTCATGCCGATCTGCGTGGGCGACCATGACGAAGGTCTCGTACGGCTCAGTGGAGCCGAGTCCGTCCTCACGCGAGAGCTCTGGCTATTGGTTCGATCCGATTTGAAGCATCTCGCGCGCATCAAGCTCGTGATCGAGTGGATCGAACGAGTCTTCGCAGAAATGGAGGCTCGGTGCGGCGAACGGGCGAAAGCCATGAAATGATGCGTGACACGGACGTCGTCCGGGGCGCATCCGCAACGGCGTTCGGAGGCCACTCTCGCGCGGGGGAGCGCGCTGGTCACCGCGCTGGTTCTGGTGCACATGGCGTGAGCGCGACATAATCCTTCCGTGGGCGAAACCGGACGCTGGGGTTATGGGCGATGCTGAGCGTGGACGATCTTTTTAAAGGACTCCATTTCGATCGCGAAATCATTGGTTTCTGCGTGCGCTGGCATTTGCGATACAAGCTCAGCTTCCGAGATCTCTTGGAAATGATGACGGAGCGCGGTTTGTCGTTGGCCCATACGACCATTATGCGCTGGGTTCAGCGCTACGTTCCGGAGTTCGAAAAGCGGTGGAACCATTTCGCGCGCCAAGTCGGCGGATCGTGGCGCGTCGATGAGACCTACGTCAAGATCGAGGGGCGGTGGGTCTATTTCTACCGCGCCGTCGACAAGGCGGGAAAAGCAGTGGATTGTTTGCTGCGCGCGAAGCGAGATGTCGCCGCCGCCAAAGCGTTTTTCCGTCGTGCATTCACGAACCACGGACGGCCGCCGTGCAAAATCACGCTCGATGGATATCAGGCGTCACATCGTGCGGCGCGCGAGCTTTTCGCTCTCCCGCTCCAACTGCTTCCACACATTGCGCACTTCATAGACCTGGAAGTTCTCGTCGAAGACGCGCCGTCTCCTTGCGAAGGACCGCGTCCCGGCGCGCTCTGGCCGAGGCTTTCGCAGGGTCGCGTCGGCGCGCCGCGTGCGCCCAATAGGTGGAAGGGGTGATCGGCAACAGCTTGCAGATCGGCTTGACCCCGTGCGCCTCCCGATGAGCGTCGATGAAGGCGATCATTGTTTCGTGCGGCGGTCCTACTCCGCCGCCGCAAAATAAGCCGACGCCTTGCGCAGGATCTCATTGGCCTGCCGCAGCTCGCGGTTCTCCCGCTCCAGCGCCTTGATCCGCTCGCGCTCATCCGTCGTCGCGCCACGGCGGGCGCGCGAGTCGCGCTCCGCCAGGCGGACCCAGTTCCGCAACGTCTCGCCCGTGCAGACGATCTTCGCCGCGATCGAGGCGATCGCCGCTCATTGCGACGCATGATCGCCCCGGTGCTCCAGCACCATCCGAACTGCCCGTTCTCGAACCTCAGGTGAAAATCTGTTCGATGTCTTCTTCTTCGTATCCATGGCCCCATCCAATCAAGAGTTGGAGCCTCCGGCAATCCCGGCGCGGTTCAGCTGATTCGGTAGTCGACATACCAGCGCACGCCCCACGGGATCGCATCATGTTCGAAGTGGCTGACCTAGAACTCGTTCATCCCGCTATTCCGCGCGGCCCGCTTCCAGTCATTATAGCCCAGCCCAGATCCGCATCAAAAATTTGCGACAGAACCCTGCCTGATCCCCGGCAAGATGCCGAACCTGATCGCTTGTCCTTTCCTCAATTTGCACCGCAGCCGAACGAACGACGATTTCGAGCCGCGCCCCGTCTATCGCTTGCGCGAAATATTCCACAAGGCGGCTCCCCGCTTCTGGAGCGCCGGGGAGCCTGTCTGTCGACCAATGGTGCAAGTGAGCTCGGCAATGATACGAATTCCGGATTCGAATAAAGGAACAGTCGTACGTAGCGCCCCGATTTCTTCGCGATGTTGCGCGATCGTTCCTCGCGCCGCTCGAATGACCTCAGCCATCCAGCGCTGCGATTCGGCGGCGAGCAATCGGTGTTCATCGGGGCTCAAGCAGTCGTCGCGGACGAGCCCTGGGCGCAGGAGACGGTGAACGAACTCCCGGAACTCTTCTATGCCTTCCGAAGTAAAGGCGTGAAGTTCCGGGTCGGTCAACTCGGGGAGGCATTCGTCGGCGAAGCGCCACGCTAGAGACCTGTCCCGCTCGGCATAGCGCCTTATCTTCGCGAGCCTTTCCGGCAGGCTCCGGAGCACGTTGTTGAAATGCGCAAAAAACACTCCATCGGGAGCCTGTCCTAATTTCGATGGGGCCTCAAAGCCACAGCTATGTATTTTTTCGACGTAAGAAACTTTGGCCGCCTCCCATAGGCGGGCCATCCCATTGAAGTGAACTCCATCGGAGATATCGGTTCGAGTCGGCCACTGCGAATAGACCAGTTCGCCCTCGAAGCAGCTCAATTCCCGACACGAAATCGACCATGCTGAACAGCCCGCGAAATTCGATTTGTTCCCTATCCAGTTCAAAAGGCTCCGTGACGGAAATTCGTCGTCATCGAAGCGCAACACCCAGCGCGTTCCCGCGCTCCTCGCGCCGAATTCGATCATCCCGGCTTCCGCAAAGTCGTCAGAAGGCAGGAATTCGATGACGTCGGCTCCTTTTTCACGCAAGATCGAGAGCGTCCGATCGGCGCTGCGAGAGTCGACGACATACAAAGGCTCGACGCCGGCTTCGCGATACGCGTCCAGAAAGCCAGCAATCCACTTTTCGCTGTCGCGAGTCGGTATGAAAATCCTCACATCGTCCATCAGTTGAACTGTCTCCTCGGGAACTCTGCCCGATTTTGTCGCATATTTTGATTATGGACGCGACGAGCGTGTAATGAATGACACAGCTTACGCGGCGATCACTGCGCTATTCCGGCTGCTCTGTTGCCGGTGATCATAACCATTAGAAATTTGCGAGGGAGCCGGCCGACGATACGGATCGACTCTCAGCAATGCCACAGTCGATCGCCGAACTTCGTCAGCGCCGCGAGGCTCATCGAGCGCCCCATCGTCAAGAAAAGCTCCGCCAAAGGTCGTATCCAGGGTCGCGGCGCGCGTCTTTTCACCTGGACTCGCCGCTTGCGGACGCGTTTGACGCTCGTCGATAAGTGTACAAACGCTTCCGGTCCGAGGCAGGCGCGAATTGAATCCGCCCGCGTCTCTAGTCGCGTTTCGATATATCGCACGAGACTCTCGAACTGCTGAAAGTCTGGATGGTCCGCATAGGAGTTTTGCAAGCAAACGAGCGCGCCGACATAGCGATCCACGCCCAGGCGCTCCGCGAGCTCGTCGACGTGGTCGATCAGACGATCCACGACGGCGCGCCAAGCGAAATACTCGGCCCTGAAAGCCTTGAAGGGCGCCGCGCTATGGACTCCGCAGAGTTCCGCATGGCTCGCGAATCCGTTTCCGCCGTGGATTCGATAAATGGTGAGGGGCGCATCGATGAGCGCGGCGCCGTTTAGAAGCCGCACGCCTTTGTTCAGATAAGTATCTCCGTGGAATCGAAGATCCATGAGAGGACCATCGCCGAGAAGCAACGTCAGAGCGTCTCGCCTGAAACAATTCCCCGACGTCGGCGCATAGACCCAATCCTCCGAACTGAGCGGGCCCACGAAGTGCACGCGAGATTCGACATCGTCGAGTGGCGCGTGCTCGAATGGCCAAAGGTCGCTCGCGGCGGTGTCGATACGACGCAGGCGCTCTTTGCGCAATCCGCGCCCTGACGCGACGTAATCGCTGAGGGTGGTCCAGGACGATCTGACGATGCGACCATTGATCGACTGGAACATATCCGACGAGGTGAAGCCAATCGCGATCCGTAGCGAGAGATGAACGTAGAGATGTGTCTCGACGAAGGCTGGAAGGAGCATATCGTCGGCGTCCAGAAAGACGACATATTCGCCGGAGCTGGCCGCGAGGCCCGTTCTGAACGCGGTTGTCTGCCCCAGATTGTCCTTGTGGGATATGATGCGAACATGCGGTTCGTGGCGACGAATGCTCTCCAGGACGATATCGCTATCGTCGGTCGAGGCGTCGTCGACGATGAGGCATTCGATATGCGGATAAGTCTGAGCGAAGACCGAATCCAACGCTTCGCGCAGGAATCGCCCATAATTGTAATTGGTGATGATTATGCTGACCAACGGCAAGAGGCCGACGAGATTGTGGCCGGACGCGCGCGGGTTCGAAAGATGGCGCATTTTGTTGCCGCCATCTTCTACCTTCTGGAATTGCGCAAAATTCTCCAACATGACCAACTCTACCCTTCAGATTGCCCCCGCCCGGATCGCGTCCGGCGTCCATGCGAGAGCAGCGACTTCAACGTCGCAACATCGGCGATCCGGCGCTGACCGTCGGCTCGCGGTAAGGGACAGCCGAAATTCCGAAGTTCCGCCCATACTGCTGGCGTATGGCCGGCAGGTTGACGACGCCGGTCTTCAGGTCGGACGATCGAGCGTCTACGGGAGGCGCCTCGATGATCGGGCGGACGCGCTCGACGTCGCGCCTCAGCCGTCGATTGAGGCAGCCGAAAGCCA
>NZ_LUUM01000292.1:0-25963 GCF_001644125.1 Methylosinus sp. R-45379 | reverse complement strand
GCGCGTCGAGCGCGAAGTCGATCATCATGATGGCGTTCTTCTTCACGATGCCGATGAGCAGAATAATGCCGATGACGCCCATGACGTCGAGATCATAGCCAGCGATCATCAAGGCGAGCAGCGCCCCGACGCTGGCGGACGGAAGCGTCGACAAAATGGTGATCGGATGTACGAAGCTCTCGTAGAGAACGCCGAGAACGATATACATGGTCACGATCGCGGCCAGGATCAGCAGCAGCTCATTGGTGGACGAGGCCGTGAAAGCCGCTGCGGCGCCCTGCATCGCGAGCGTGAAGCTCTCCGGCAGCTCGATCTCCGCCTGCGCCGCCTCGATCGCCCGCACCGCGGCGCCGAGCGAGACGCCCGGCGCGAGATCGAAAGAAATCGTCGTCGCCGGAAATTGCCCGAGATGAGTGATCTGGAGCGGTCCGTCGCGCTCTTGCAGGCGCATGATCGCGGTGAGTGGCACCTGACCGCTCGATGAGGAGGAGGAAGACGGCAGATAGAGGCCGGCGAGCGCGGCGTCCGACGCATGAAACTTCGGGTCGAGCTCGAGAATGACGCGATATTGGTTCGATTGCATGTAGATCGTCGAGACGATGCGCTGGCCGAAGGCGTCGTAGAGCATATTGTCGACCGCCGCCATGGTGACGCCGAATCGCGCCGCGGTGGCGCGGTCGATCAGAATGTCGAGCGCCTTGCCGCGGCTTTGAAGATCGCTCGCGACATTGGCGAGCTCGGGCGCCTCGCGCAGCCGCTCGACGAGCTTGGGCGTCCACTCGCGCAACGAAGCGAGATCGACGTTCTCGAGCACGAAATGATAGGCGGCCTTGCTGGCCGTCGAATCGATCGTCAAATCCTGCACCGGCTGCATATAGAGCTGCACGCCGGGAATTTGGGACGCCGCATCCTGGAGCCGCGCGATCACCTCGGTCACGCTCGCCCTGCGCTGCGGCTGGGGCTTCAGCGAGATAGAGAAGCGTCCGGCGTTCAGCGTCGTGTTCGCGCCATCGACGCCGACCGAGGAGCTGACGGTCTCCACATCCGGATCGCGGAGGATCACGTCGCCGAGCGCCCGTTGCTTCTCGACCATGCCGGCGAAGGAAATGTCCTGCGCGGCTTCGGAAATCGCCTGGATCGCGCCAGTGTCCTGCGGCGGAAAAAATCCCTTCGGTATGACGACATAGAGCAGGCAGGTGAGCGCCAGCGTCCCCACCGTCACGGCGAGCATCGTCGGCTGATGCTCGAGCACGATGTCGAGCCCCCGTCCATAGACGCGGATCATTGCGTCGATCGCGCGCTCCGCCGCGCGATCGAAGCGGCTGCGTTGCGCGTCGGGCCGGTGACGCAGCAGCTTGGCGCAGAGCATCGGCGCGAGCGAGAGAGCGACGAAGGCGGAGATGACGATGGTCACGGCCAGCGTGACGGCGAATTCGTGAAAGAGCCGCCCGACGATATCGCCCATGAACAGCAGAGGGACCAGCACAGCGACGAGCGAGACAGTGAGCGAGACGATGGTGAAGGCGATCTGCGCCGAGCCGCGCAGCGCCGCCTGCAGCGGCGTGGCGCCCGCCTCCATGTGCCGCGCAATGTTCTCGATCACGACGATCGCGTCGTCCACGACGAAGCCGGTCGAGATGGTGAGCGCCATGAGCGAAAGATTGTCGAGGCTGAAGCCGAAGAAATACATGGCGACGAAGGCGCCGACGAGCGACAAGGGGACCGACAGGCTCGGAATGAGCGTCGCCGGCAGATTGCGCAGAAAGGCGAAGATCACCAGGACGACGAGCGCAACGGCGAGAACGAGCTCGAACTCGACATCCTCGACAGAAGCGCGGATCGTGGTCGTGCGGTCGCTCAGCACCGATATGTCGATCGCCGCGGGAAGCGAGGCCCGCAGCTGCGGCAGCATGGCTTTGACGTTCTCGACGACCTCGATGACATTGGCGCCCGGCTGGCGGCGGATGTCCAGGATGATCGCCGGAGTGGAATTGGCCCAGGACGCGATGCGGTCATTCTCTGGACCATTGCGCACCTCCGCCACATCGGAGAGGCGAACCGGATTGCCGTTGCGAAAGGCGATGACGGTCTTGCCGAATTGCTTCGGATCGTCGATCTGATCATTGGCGTTGATCGTCGAGGATTGCTTCGGCCCGTCGAAGCCGCCCTTTGGCGCATTGGTGTTGGTGTTGGCGATGACGGTGCGCAGATCGTCGATGTTCAGCCCATATTTGGCGAGCGCAGTCGGATTGAAGCTGACGCGGATCGCGCGACGCTGGCCATGACCCATCGCCACGAGCCCCACGCCCGGCAGCTGCGAGAGCTTTTGCGCGAGCCTCGTCTCGATGAGGTCCTCCACCTCGATCAGCGGCAGCGACTTCGATGTGACGGCGAGCGTCATGATCGGCGCGTCGGCCGGATTGATCTTGGCGTAGACCGGCGGCGTCGGCAGATCTTGCGGCAGAAGATTGCCGCCGGCGTTGATCGCCGCCTGCACCTGCTGCTCGGCCACGTCGAGGCTCAAGGCGAGATCGAATTGCAATGTGATCATCGAGGCGCCGGCGGAGCTCGCCGAGGTCATCTGCTTCAGCCCGGGCATCTGGCCGAACTGCCGCTCGAGCGGCGCGGTCACGGCGGACGTCATCACCTCCGGACTCGCGCCCGGATAGAAGGTCTGCACCTGGATCGTCGGATAATCGACGGCCGGCAGAGCGGAAAGCGGCAATTGCCGATAGGCGAACAATCCCGCGAGCAGGATGGCCGCCATCAGCAGGGTCGTGGCGACCGGACGCAGGATGAAAATCTTCGAGGGATTCATGTCTCAGCCCCGGCTTCGCCGAAAGGATGCGCGTCGAAGCGCGCTCACTGCGTCTCCGACGGCGGCCGCGGCGGGCGGCGCTCGCGCGCGCGTTCTGGGTCGGAACGGCGCTTCTCTGGCGGTGGCGCGGCTCCGCCGTCGCCGCCGATCCTGACCTCCGCGCCGTCACGCAGACGATCGGCTCCGTCGGTAACGACGCGCTCGCCCTCGGTCAGCCCTTGCGCGATCTCGACCATGCCGTTGTTGTATCCGGCGAAATCGTCGTAATGCTCGCCGGCGGACGGCGTGATCTGCTGCATCACGACGCGATTTTGATCCGTCACCTTATAGACGAAGAGGCCGGAGGCGCCCGATCGGATCGCCGTCTTCGGAACGACCAGCGCCTTCTCGTGAATATCGACCAGCAAGTGAACATTGACGAATTGATTGGGATAGAGCTTTTCATCGGCGTTCTCGAGCTCGGCGCGGCCGCTGACCATTCCGGTCGTCGTATCGATCGAATTGTCGAGCGTTTGCAGCCGCCCCACCGCGATCTGCTTGGTGTCGGAGCGGTCGAAGACTGTCACCTCGAGCGCGCCGCGCTTCTTCTGCGCGCTCGCGATCTCCGGAATATAATCTTCGGGAACGCCGAAGATCACCGAGATCGGATCGATCTGCGCGACGAGGGCGATGGCGTCGCCCGTCGACACATAGCTGCCCGCGTCGATCTTCCTCAAGCCGACGCGGCCGCGGATCGGCGAGACGATGCGCGCATAGGTCAAATTCAAGCTCTGATTATCGACCAGAGCCTGATCTGCCTTGACGCTGCCTTCATATTGCTTGACGACCCAGTTCTGATTGTCGGCCTGCTGACGTGCGATCGAATCGAGCTTCTTCAGCGATTGATAGCGGCGCAGATCGTCGCGCGCCTGATCGAGGAGGCCCTGATCGCGGAGCAGCTGCCCCTCATATTGCGCCTTCGACGCCTCATAGGGCCGCGGATCGATCTGCGCGAGAAAATCGCCTTTTTGAACGAGCTGGCCTTCCTTGAAGCCTATGTCGGTCAGATAGCCGCTGAGCTGCGTCTTGACGGAGACATTGGCGATCGGCGTCACAGTTCCGAGGAGGCCATGGCGAACGATCTTCACATCGAGACGCGCCGCATCGGCCACGGCGACCGGCTGCGGTCCGCCGAGGGCGCGCCGCGCGGCCCGCGGCGGCGGCGACTCCTTCGTCCCGATTACACGATAGGCGGCGTAGCACGCCGCGACGACGAGCAGTGCCGCTACGCCATAAAAAATCCGCGAACGACGCAAGGCGGCGAACCCGGCGAGAATCGCGGTCTTGCGTCTGTCGGACGGCGCCGCGTCGGACTCGAGGGGAAGAGCTTTCTCGTCCATTTTCATCTCGCTGACTGCGCGGTCTCGAATGCGGCCGGAAGCGCGCTCGCGGGAAC
Source organism: Methylosinus sp. R-45379 (assembly GCF_001644125.1). Lineage (NCBI taxonomy): Bacteria > Pseudomonadati > Pseudomonadota > Alphaproteobacteria > Hyphomicrobiales > Methylocystaceae > Methylosinus > Methylosinus sp. R-45379. The sequence goes on along the minus strand of NZ_LUUM01000292.1, from coordinate 21,710 downwards.
CGGGAGCGGCGGCTCGATCGCGGAGAGCGCGTCGATGGCGGGCAGACGCGAGGCGTCCCATCCGCCGCCGAGCGCCCCGATCAGATTGACGGTCGCGACGAACAGATTCTGCCGCGCCGTCAACGCCGATTCGATGCCGGAGAGCAGCGTCGCCTGCGCGGTGACGACCGATGTGAAGGCGACCGTGCCGACCCGATATTGGTTGAAATAGACGTCGACCGCCTCGCGCGCCTCGGCGACCGCCTTATCCAGTCGCTTGACTTGCGCGGAGAGCGCGCGGATCGACGCGAGATCGTCCTCGACCTGCTGAAAGGCGGTGAGCACGGTCTGACGATAGGTCGCGACCGCCTGACGATAGGACGCTTCGGCCGCCTTGCGCTGCGCGTCGAGCAGGCCGCCGTCGAACAAAGTCTGCGTGGCGCTTCCGGCCAGCGACCAGGCCTCATGCGCGGCCGTCACCGGCCAGGGCTTGGCGGCCGCGAAATCGAGCGCCGGAGACAGGCTCACGCGCGGATAGAAATTGGCGATCGCGACGCCGATCAGCGCATTTTGCTGCTGCAGCCGCCGCTCCGCCGCGGCGATGTCGGGTCGGCGCTCCAGCAGCTCCGAGGGCAGGCCCGCGGGCGCGGCGGGCGGCGTCTTGCCCGACCAACGGCGCTTGCGAATCGAAAGTTCCGACGGGCTACGCCCGATCAGAACCGCGATCGCATGCTCATATTGCGCGCGCTGCAATCCGACATTGATCGCGGTCGCCTCGGTCGACAGCACCTGATTGTCGGCGGTGACGAAATCCGCGCGCGAGGTGGTGCCGATCGTATATTGGTTCTTCAGAATGTCGCGTGTGCGCCGAAACAGCACGAGCGTGCTCTCGATCGAGGCCAGCAGCTCGTCGGAAGTGCGAAGGCTGAAATAGGCGACGGCGAGCTGGATTTGCGCAGAAAGCTTCGCATTGGCGAGATCGGCGGCGCTGACCTGCGCCGCGGCGGCGTCGGCCTCCACAGTGCGGCGAATGCGGCCCCAGACGTCGATCTCCCAATCGAGATTGGTCGCGACCGACACATTGCTCGAATAGACGGCCGAGCCGCTCGAGACGGAGCGGCTTCTCGATGGCGTGTAGCCGGTCGTCACCGTCGGAAAGAGGCCGGCCTGGCCTTCCCGCACGAGCTGACGTGACTGATCGTAAGCCGCGGCGGCGGCCGCCACCGTCTGATTGGAGATTTCGACCTGCGCGACGAGCTTGGTGAGATCCTCGTCCTGGAAGACGAGCCACCAGTCGCCGCGATCGGCGATGTCGAGCGGCGAGATCGGCTTCCAGCGCTCACGCGCGCCGGCGGCCGTGCTCTTTCGATCGTTCTCTTTGAATTTGACGGGAGCGACGTCCGTCGGCGGCGCATAATCCGGCCCCGCCATGCATCCCGCGAGCGAGGCGATCAACGCTCCGGCGGCGCCCGCGCCCGCGAGACGTCGCAGGCGCTGCGCCGTTCGACATTTCGGAGGGGAGAGCGCATTGACGCCGCTCTCGACCGATCGCGTCGATCGCCAATTCATCCTCGACTCGATCACCGACGACCCGCCCTTCGTCCCCTGAACACGCCGCCAGAAGCTAGACAGGACCACAGGGACGGTCGAGTTAAAATTACTTAATTTATCCACAGACCGGTTTCGCGCTTTCCCTCCGTCTTGCGCGGACATGATTCGAGCGCCCCGGGATTCCAGGCGTTTCGATCCCGTCTCATGGCTGGACAGCCCGCAAAAATCGAGTTCGGGCGTCGGAATTTGCGCTTGTCGATTGGACTGGCTTCGCGCCGGTTCGATAGACCGCCCCGCTCCCAGGCTCGGCGCCGGGTTCCGCGAACAGCCGCTGGGCCAGCGCCGCGTCCATTCAGCTGCGCCCGGACGCGGCCGCTCGGCATGACAGACGCCGATGCGCGCTCGGGGTCGAGCAAGAGGCTGTTCGGCTGGTTCGGGAGGCGAAGGGGCCTTTTCGGTGGCGAAGAGCCTGGGCGCTGGCTGCAGCAGGGCAAGGCGCCGAGCTTTCTGACGCCAGCCGCGCTCGACGCCAATTCGGCGCGCGGCGCGGAAGAAGGGACCGCAAATGTTTCGCGAGCTTTTTGGCGCGGGCGTCGCCTGCAATTTCGTCGCGCAGACCAGTAGACGGCCGCACAGACGCGAGCGTCGGGCCATGCGAGACACGCGATAGACATAAATTGCCTTCGCGGAATCGAGGCCGCCTCGATAGAGGAAGCGACTCTATATCTCCTTGTTCGGTCGTGTTTTCTTCACGCGAACCGCCCCACTTCGTTCGAAAACACTCTAGGCCGTCAGTATGGCGCCGCCGTCGACGACAATGTCCTGCATGACGATATGGCTCGCGAGATCCGACGCCAGAAAGGCGATGACATTGGCGATCTCCTGCGGCGTCGCGATCTTGCCGAGCGGAACGCCGAGCTTGAACGCCTCCGGAGAGCCGGCGATGACGCGCTGCTCGGCGTCCGGCGCGCGCCACATGGCGCGCTGCATGGGCGTGTCGGTCGAGCCGGGAGAGACGAGATTGCATCGCACCCCATAGGGCGCCAGCTCCAGCGCGACGCAATGCGTCAGGCTGGCGAGCGCAGCCTTGGAGGCGCAATAGGCCGCCATCGACAGGCGCGGAACATGCGCCGCATTGGAGCCGACCGTCACCACGGCGCCGGAGCGCTGGCGCTTGAACTGAGCGATCGTGTTGCGGAGCAGATGAAAAGCGCCCGAGACATTGACGTCGAAAGAGGCGCGCCAATCCTCGAGGCTCACCTCCTCCGTGGCGCCGAGACGCAGAATTCCCGCCGCGTTGACGAGCACATCCAGCCGTCCCGATTCGTCCAGCAGATGCGCGCAGGCGCGCTCCGCCTGCGCGTGATCGGCGATATCGACGACGAGCGTGCGAAAGGGATAGCGCGCGTCGGCGAACGCTTTGTCCAGCCCGACGACATTCGCGCCGAGCGCGACGAATGTCGTCGCGGCGCAAAGGCCGATCCCCTGCCCCGCGCCCGTCACCCAGACGCTCTTGCCGTCGAAACCCATCTGCAAGCTCTGCGCAGAATTCATCTCGTCCCTCCTTTCGTGACGAGAATGATCACGCCGCCGTGAGCTTGCGCTCGATCAGCGCCCACCAGCCGTCGAGCGTCGGATTGTCGGCGAGATCGACGAAGCCGATCTCGACGCCGAGCTTGCGCCACTCTGTCACCAGCGTCATGACGCGAATGGAATCGAGCCCGTAATTCATGAGATTCTCGTCGGGATCGAAAATCTCTCCGTCGAGCGAGATGAGCGTTCGCACGCGCGCCTCGACTTGCGCGCGCGTGAGGCGCGGCGCCGGTGCGCCGATCAGCGCATCCGCGGCGACGACGACGCCGCAGCGGCCGGCGACATAACGCAAGGTCATGTCGTGGTCTTCGGGCGAGAAATCGGCGATGGCGTCGCCGACGACGAAGGTCTCGAAATCGCGCATGAAGGAATCGAGCGCCGTCGTCAGGCATCCGATATGCCCATAGACGCCGCAGATCACGAGCTGATCGCGCCCCCACTCTCTCATCATCGCTTCGAGCGGCGAACGCTGAAACGCGCTGTAACGCCATTTGACGAGCACAGTGTCGTCGCTTTCAGGCGCCAGCGCGGCGGCTATGTCCTTCAGCTGCGGATGCGCGTTCAGCCCCGGCCCCCACATATCGTTCAGCAGGCCGCGATCCTTCGGGCTCTGATCGATCGGCTGGGCCGTGTAGACGATTGGAACGCTGCGCGACTTGCAGAAGGCGCGCAGCGCCGCGACATTGGCGACGAGCTGCGTGACAAGCGGGCTCTCCTCGCCGAAGAAATGCAGGAAATAATCCTGCATGTCGTGAATGAGCAGCACGGCGCACTCGGGCGCGAAAGTCCAGCCGACCTTGTTCTTCGGAAAATCCTCGGGCCGCGGCAGCGAATAGGTCGGAAGCCGGGGAATGGCCATTGTCGTTTCCTCTCCACGCATCAGGAAGCGGGTCTGCTCGAGACGAGATCGCGCAAGGCGCGCTTGTCGATCTTGCCGGCGGCCGTGACCGGCAGCCGCTCGAGAAATTCGAATCGGTCCGGCAGCTTGAATTCCGCAACGCCGAGCGCGCGCAAATGCTTGCGCAATGCGAGCGGCCGCACGTCGCCGCGCGCCACGACGCAGGCGCAGCTCTTCTCGCCCATCAGCGCGTCGGGCGTCGCGACCAGCGCGGCGTCGGCGACTTGGGCGTGCGTCAGCAGCAGATTCTCGAGCTCCTCCGCCGCGAATTTCTCGCCGCCGCGGTTGATCTGATCCTTCTTGCGCCCGACGACTTGAATATGTCCCGTCTCCGTCAGGCGCACGAGATCGCCGGAGCGATAGAAGCCCTCGGCGTCGAAGGCGCGCGCGTTCTCCTCGGCGGCGCGATGATAGCCGCGGAATGTATAGGGTCCGCGCGTGAGCAATTCGCCGATCTCGCCGACGCCGACCGGCGCCCCCTGCGCATCGACGATCTTCACCTCATCGTCCTCGCACATAGGCCGTCCCTGCGTCGTGAAGATCGTCTCCTCGTCATCATCGAGGCGCGTATAGTTCACCAGCCCTTCGGCCATGCCGAACACTTGCTGCAAGCGGCAGCCGAGCGTCGCGGGAATGCGCCGTGCGACCGTTTCGCCGAGCCGCGCGCCGCCGACCTGCAATAGGCGCAGGCTCGAAAGCGGCGCCTCGTCGGCCGCGGCCTCCAGCCAGAGCATGGCGATCGGCGGCGCCACGGCGGCGATGTCGACGCCATGGCGGCGGATGAGATCGAAGCAGACGGACGGGCTCGGGTCCGGCGCCAGCACGACCGTTCCGCCCATGTGAAACACGCCGAGCGCGCCCGGCGAGCTGAGCGGAAAATTATGCGGCGCCGGCAGCGCGCAGAGATAGCGGCTGTTCTCGGTCAAGCCGCAGATCTCCGCGCTGCGGCGCAGGCTGTAATAATAATCGTCATGCGTGCGCGGAATGAGCTTTGGCGTTCCCGTGCTGCCGCCCGACAATTGCAGAAGGGCGACCTCTTGCGGCGTGGAGCCGCGCAGCTCTCGCGCCGAGACGTCGTAGCGACGCTCAGCGAAAGGCGCGAGGCTTTCTGCATAAGACGTCTCGCCGAGAATCTGCACGACGCGCAGCGCCGGAATAGCGATCTGCAAGGCTTCGACATAAGCGCCATTGGCGAATAGCGGATGCCGCGCGCAGGCGATGAGCAGCGCGGGGCGTATCTGATCCGCATAGGCCGACAGCTCGAGGCGATTATGGCTGAACAGCGCATTGACCGGCGCAACGCCGATTTTCAGCAGAGCGAAGAGCACCGCATAGAATTCCGCGACATTCGGGAGCTGAACGAGCGCCGTATCCCCCGCGCGCAGGCCCTGGCGCGAGAAACCTATGGCGAGGCTCGTCGACCAGGCGTCGAGCTCGGCATAGCTGAAGCGGCGCTCGCCGCAGATGATCGCCGTGGCGTCGGGGGCGATCTCCAGCCGCTTCGCGAGGAGAGCGGTCAGAGGCTCGCCGCGCCAATAGCCCTTCTCGCGATAGCGGCGCGCGAGATCTTCGGGCCAGGGAGTGAAGTCGACGCTCATTGCGCGATCCCCCGCTCGACGCCGAAAGCGCGCAGCATGGTGGTGAGCTTGGCTTCGGTCTCCGCCCATTCGGCGCGCGGGTCGGAGGCCTCGACGATCCCCGCTCCGGCGAACAGGCGCACGACCATCTCGTTCACCGTGCCGCAACGAATGGCGATCGCCCATTCGCCGTCGCCGCTCTCATCGCACCAGCCGACGATTCCGGCGAAGAATCCGCGATCGAAAGGCTCCAGCCGCTCGATCAGCATGCGCGCCTGCGCGGTCGGCGACCCACATATGGCCGGCGTCGGATGCAGCAGGCTCGCGAGCTGCAGCGCGGAGAGACGTCCGTCGGCGAGCTCGCCGGAGATGGAGGTCGAGAGGTGCCACATGGTCGGCGTGTTCATCAGCGCCGGCTCGTCCGGGATGCGCAGCTCGGCGCATAAGGGCTCGAGCAGACGGCGGATTTCGTCGATCACGAGCCTGTGCTCGAAATTGTCCTTGCTCGATTGCAGGAGACGGCGCCCGATGCGCGCGTCCTCGTCCGGCTCTGCGACGCGCTTCGCCGAGCCCGCCAATGGATTGGAGCGGATGGAGCCGCCGATCTTGCGGATGAGCAGCTCGGGGCTCGCGCCGAGCAGAACGCCGCCATCGGGCAGCGGCGCGTGGAAATGATAGCCGGCGGGATTCTGGCGCCGCAGAATTTCGAGAATCGCGACGGCGTCGACGCGCTCGGCGAATTCGATCTCGAGAATGCGCGACAGCACCGCCTTGCGCGCATGGCCGTCGCGAAAATTGGCGACGGCCTGGGCGACGGCCTCCTCGAATCCGCTCTGGCCCGGCACGCTGCGATACCAGAGCGCGGGAACACTGGCCTTCGCCTCTGGCGCGCTCGTCGCCATGCGCGGCGCGCTGATGCGATGCGTCTTCGGCGCGAAGAGGAAGGAGGGCTGACGCGAGTCGAAGGGGATCGCGCCGACGACGATCGGATGATCCTGTCCCGCGCGACGCGCTCTCGCCAGCGCAGCGTCGACCGCCGCCTGCAGAACGCTGTCTGCGCCCCCGCCGCCGACCGCGGGCGTGCGTATTCGCTCGAAAACGCCATAGGCCTCTATGGCGAAATGGGGCGAGCTGAACAGAAACGACGGCTTTTCAGCCTGCGCCGAAATCTCTCTGGAAGGCCTTTCTGCGACAATCGCGTCCATCGGAACGCTCCTTTGTGGACGAATGAAAATCGGTCGAGCGGGACGCGCGGTCCCGGCCGCGGCGGCGCACGCCGTCGCGTTTGGGAAGAAAGCGGTCCCTCTTTTGTTCTGGGCGTCGCGCCTCAGCCGGAGGGCGCGAGGCTCTGCTTTTCCTTTTCGATCGCCACGCCTTCGGCGGCGGGTTCGGCCGGCGATCGGCGCAACGCGCCAAAGGCCGCCGCCATCGGCAAGAAGGAGAAAAGAGCGGCGAGGCCAAAGGCGCCCACCGCCGGCGCGGGCGGAAGAATTCCCCCGAGCAGGCCGAGAAGGAGGGCGCCGAGCGCGTCGCCGACGATGAATTGCGCGGTCCAGAGTCCATTGACGCGCCCACGCAGCTGGTCCGGCGTGTTCTTCTGCACCAGCGTGAATTGCAGCAGCGAGACGATGGAGCCGAGATAGCCGTAGACGACGAGGACGAGCAGCGCCGGGACCAGTCCGCCGGCGGCGCCGAGCGCGGCCAGCGCCGCGAATGCGGCCGCGGCGCAGGCGAGCAGAGCGAGGCCTGGACGCGCGAGGCGCGCGACGAAGCCGCTCGTCGTCGCGCCGAGCATCGCGCCGAGCGGAACGGCGGAATACATGAGCCCCGCATCGGCCGGGCCGTTCCCATAGGCGCTCGCGAGCGCCGGAAACAGCACGCGCACGCCGCCGGCGAGGCTCGCCAGCGTTCCCACCGCGACCACGGCGCCGACGATGCGATTTTCGAAAAGATAGCGCACGCCCGACAGCAGCGCGCGCGCCGGCGTCTCCGGGCTCGCGCCCATCAACGGCAGCGACTTGGGCGGCAGCGGCGGCAGGCGCAGCAGCGGCGCCAGCGTCGCCAGCACGCCGGCCGCGGCGCAGGCGTAGGTCCAGCCGACACCCGCCGATATGATGAGCAGCCCGCCGAGCGCCGGCGAGGCGACGCCGCCGAGCCGCATGGCGATCATGTTGAGCGCGCCGGCGGCCGCGAGATTTTCGCGCCCGACGATGGCCGGCGTCGCGGCGAGCAGCGCCGTCACCCCCAATGCGCTGAAGAAGCCGTCCCAGGCCGCGAGCGCATAGACGACGGCGAGCGAGGGCGCGGCCGCAAGCCCGTTGAGGGCGAGCGCGACAAAGCCGATGCCGCAGGTTCCGCGCGCGAAGAGGATGAGCTTGCGGCGGTCGTGGCGATCCGCCAGCACCCCGCCGGTGAGGAGGCCGACGAAGGCCGCACCGCCGCCGAAAGCGACGACGAATCCGGCGGCGGCGGGTGAGCCGGTCAGCTGCAGCGCCTGCACGGGAACCGCGACGGTGAGCAGGCCGAGCGCGAACAGCGACAGCGTCCGCGCCACGAACACCGCGCGGAAATCGCGATTGTCCCGCAACAGGCTGAAATCGGTCAAAATGCGAGGTTGGGTCATGTTGGTCCGATCACTGGAGAATCTGCAGAAGAAGCGCGCGAGAGCGCTCATTTGGGACCTCGCTTCGCGTCGTTCGCGACGAGAATCTCGTTCAGCGCCGGGCCGAGCTCCCGCAGCATGCGCGGCGAGATGATTTCGGTATGCGGACAATCGAAGGCGACGAATTTCAGCGCGCCGACATAGGGCCGCCAGGTCTCCTCGACGTCCATGCCCTCCGGCAGAGTGCGCAGCGCGACGAAGAGCGTCGCTTCGCCCTCGTAGCGAGGGGTCCTCGCGGAGGCGAGCAGCCGGACCGAGTCCTCGTAATTGGCCATGATATCGCCGAACATCTCGGCCTTCTCACGCGCGAGCGTCGAATCGAGCGCCTCTTGCGAAGCGTCCATGAACAGCGCCTTCTCGCGCTCGATCTCCTCTTCGCCAGCCGCGTCGAGCGGCTTGCTCCAATCCTGGATTTCCGAAGGATAGGTGTCGAGCAGGCCGAGAAAGGCGATCTCCTCCCCTTCGGCCGAAAGACGCGCCGCAATGGCCTGCGCAACGACGCCGCCGAGCGAATAGCCGAGCAGCCGATAGGGACCGTGCGGCTGAATCTCGCGCAGCGTCGCGAGATGCCGGTCGCAGACCTCCTCCATATTGCGGCAGGAGGCGATCGGTCCCGAAGGCCGCGGCGATTGCAGCGCGATCACCGGCCAATCGCTGCGCAGATAGCGCGTCAGCACGCCGAACTGCCAGGAGAAGCCCGAGGCCGGATGGATACAGACGAGCGGCGGCCCCTCGCCCGCGCGCAGACGCAGCGTCTCGGCGAAGCCGGCGCGGCGATCCTCCTCGCGCCGCTCCGCGAATAATTCGCGCGCCAGGCTCTCGACGCTCGGCGCGGCCATCAGCTGGCCGACGGAGACAGAGACCTTCATCTCGCGCTGAATATCCGCGGCGAGGCGCATGGCCAGCAGCGAATGGCCGCCGAGCGCGAAGAAATCATCGTCCGCGTCGAGCTGGTCGACGCCGAGCGCGCGGGCGAAGAGATCGGCGAGCGCGATCTCGACGCCGGGCGTCGGCTTGCGGCCGTCGCGGCGCGGCGCGGCCTCCGGCTCCGGCAGCGCCTTGCGATCGAGCTTGCCGCTGGCGGAGAGCGGAAATTCCGGCAAGCGCACAATAGCCGTCGGCGTCATATGCGCCGGAAGCCTCTGCGCCACAGCGCGGCGCAGCGCCTCGACGTCGATCTCGACGCCCGCGACCACATAGCCGACGAGCCGCCGCTCATCGGCGCCGGCGAGGCCGCCCGCCGCGGAGGCTCGCGCGACGACCGCCGCCTGTTCCACGCCGGGCCGCTCGGCGAGGACGCTCTCGATCTCGCCGAGCTCGATGCGCTGACCGCGAATCTTGATCTGATCGTCGCCGCGACCGAGATAATCGAGCGCGCCGTCCGGCCGCCGGCGGACGATATCCCCGGTGCGATACATTCGCTCGCCCACGGCCTGCGGATCGGCGACGAAGCGGCTCGCCGTCAGCGACGGCCGTCGCAGATAGCCATCGGCGAGCTGGACGCCGGTCAGATAGAGATCGCCGGCGACGCCGATCGGCGTCTCCCGCAGCCAGGAGTCGAGCACGCGCACGCCCGTGTTCCAAACGGGTCGGCCGATCGGAACGCCCGTCGTCTCGAGGCCCGCGAGGGCCGCGCCGAAGGCCGGCTGATAGGTCACATCCACGGCGGCCTCGGTCGGCCCGTAGAGATTGTGCAGCGGCGCGCCGAACAGCGCCTCGAAGTCCTCCGCCAGCTCGCGCGACAGCGCCTCGCCGCTGCAGAACACGCGGCGCAGACTCTCGGCCTCGGCGGCGCGCGCGGCGTCGGTCGCCGCCACGAAGGCGGCGAGCATGGAGGGGACGAAATGCAGCGTGGTGACCCGATGCGCGCGGATGAGCCGCAAAATCTCCGCCGGATCACGATGCGCCTCCGGCGGCGCCATGACCAGAGCGACCCCGGCCATCAGCGGCCAGAAGAATTCCCAGACCGAGACGTCGAAGCTCGACGGTGTTTTCTGCAGCACGACGTCGCCCGCGCCGAGGCCATATTCGTGCTGCATCCACAACAGGCGGTTGACGATGGCGCGATGCGAGACGACGACGCCCTTCGGCCGGCCCGTCGAGCCGGAAGTGTAGATCACATAGGCCGGATCGTCGGGCGTGGCGGGAGAGGCGAAGCCCGCCTCCTCCGCTTCGCCGATCTGCGGCGAGCGGTCGAAGGCGAGCAGCGGCGCGAGCCACTCGAACCGGCGTCGCGACGCCTCGTCCGTGATGATGAGGCGCGGCGCTCCATCCTCGACCATGAAGTGGAGACGCTCGTCGGGATAGCTCGTGTCGAGCGGCAGATAGGCCGCGCCGGCCTGCTGCGCCGCCATCAGCGCGATGGAGAGCCGCGCCGAGCGCGGCAAAGCCACCGCGACGAGATCGCCGCGGCCAACCCCGGCCTCGGCGAGCGCGCGCGCCAATCGCGCGACCTGCCGACGGAGCTGTGCATAGCTCAGCTCATGATCGGCGTCGATCAGCGCAAGCGCGTCGGGCGTACGCAGCGCCTGCTCCTCGAGCAAGCTGCAGAGCGTCGCCGTCGGCGTCTCGACGCGGGTGTCATTGACGGCCGCGATCGTCTCGCGCTCGTCCAGCGTGAGCGGGCTGAGCGACGCGAGAGGCGTTTCCAGCGCATCGACGAGCTGCTCGAGCAGCTGGACGATGCGGCGGCCGAGACGCTCCGGCTCGGCGACTCCCTCGCGATATTCGAGCCGCAGCTCCAATTCGCGGCCGGGCAGCGCCATCAGCGTCAGCGGATAATGCGCGTAGCTGCGATTGCGCGCGCCGACGAGGCGCAGGCCCGCGAATTCCTCGGCGTAGAGCCGCGCGTCATCCGGATAATTCTCGACGACGAGCAGAGTGTCGAACAGCGTCGAGGCGCCGGCGAGGCGCTGGATCTCGCCGAGGCCGAGCCCGTCATGCTCCATGAGGGCGATCTGCCGGCTCTGAAGCTCGGCGAGCTGCACGGCGAGCGGCTGATCGGGCCGCAGGCGCACGCGCACGGGCAGCGTGTTGGTGAAGAGCCCGATATGCGCGTCGAGCCCGGCCTCCGCCTCCGAGCGGCCGGAAACCGGCGCGCCGAAAACGACGTCGCTGCGACCCGTCATCGCGCCGAGAAAGGCTGCAAAAACGCCCTGCAGGAGAGTGGCGAGGGTCGATCCGCGCCGGCGTCCGAACGCCTCCAGCTCCTTCGCCAGACCAGGCCGCAGAGCGAGCGGCAATTCGCGTGTCTCGCCGAATGCGGCGGCGGGATCGAACAGCAAGGTCGGCGCGGCGCCGGCGAGCGCCTCCCGCCATGCGGCGCGGGCGGGCTCCGGATCGCGCGCGGCGAGGCGGCGGACGACGCTCGAATAGTCGGGAAGGATCGGCGCGAGCGCGGCGCCGGCGTAGGCGTCGAGAAGATCGCGCAGCATCACGCCGGAGGACCAGCCGTCGCCGATGAGATGATGGCAGACGAGGAGAAGCGCATGGCGCTCTTCCGCCAGCCGAACCAGCACGGCGCGCGCCAGCATGCGGCGGCCGCCGCTCTCGGCCAGAAGGTCGCGGGCCAGTTCCTCGCGCTCGATTTTCTCGAGCGCGGCGGCCTGCTCCTGCGGACCGACGTCCGCCAGCCGCCGCTCGCTCCAAGGCCAGCGGCGCGGCGCCTGCGGCCCCTCGACGAGCGGCAGAATTTGGAACGCTTTGCCCTGCTCGACGTCGAAAATCGCCGCGAGCTGCGGATGGCGGCGCAACAGCGCCTCGAGCGCGTCGCGCAGCCGACCCATGTCGAGCGGCCCGTCGAGAGTGAACCGCGAGACGGCGTTGTAGCGGCTCGCGCTCTCCCCGAGCCCGGCATGGAACAGCAACCCCTCTTGCAGCGGCAGCGCCGGCAGAACGGCCGCTATTGCCCCATGGCGCGCCCGCAGCGCCTCGACCGTCGCGGCGTCGACGCCGTCGTCGAGGCGCATCGATGCGCCTTCCTCGGCTCGGCGCAGCACGGCCGCCATTCCGGCGACGCTACGCAGCTCGAAAACATCGCGCGGCCGCAGCCTATATCCGCGCTTGCGCAGCGCAGCGCAGAGGCCGATGGCGGAAATGCTGTCGCCGCCGAGAAAGAAGAAATCATCCTGCGCGCCGACCGTCTCGAGGCGCAGGACCTCGACGAGTATTTCCGCGAGCAGCGTCTCCAGTCCGGGCGCGGGCGGGCGCGCGGGCGACGCGTCCACGGACGGATCGGGCAGCGCCTTCCGATCGAGCTTGCCGCTCGCGCCGAGCGGGAAGGCCTCGAGCACGATGATGGCGACCGGCGTCATATAAGCCGGCAGGCGACGCGCCAGAGCGGCGCGCAGCGCCTCCGGATCGAGCGCGCCTTCCGGCGCATCCGGCGTCACATAGGCGACGATCTGGCGCGCGTCGCCCTCCGCCGCGCCCGCGCCGAAGAGCCGCGCGACCGCCGCCGCCCCGCCGACGCCGGGCTGCTCGAGGAGCGCGCTCTCGATTTCGCCCAATTCGATGCGCTGGCCGCGGATTTTGAGCTGATCGTCATTGCGGCCGAGAAAATCGAGAACGCCGCTCGGCAGCCAACGAGCGATGTCGCCGGTGCGATACATTCGTTCGCCGTCGCCCTCTGGATCGGCGACGAAACGGCTCGCCGTGAGCGCCGGCCGCCGCCAATAATATTGGGCGAGCTGCGCGCCGGTCAGATAGAGATCGCCGGCGACGCCGATCGGGACGGGACGCAGCCGCGCGTCCAGCACGCGCAAGCCGCAATTCCAGAGCGGGCGTCCGACCGGCACGCCAACGCCTTCCGCCGTCGCCAGCGCCGCGCCGAAAGCCGGCTGATAAGTGACCTCCACCGTCGCCTCGGTCGGGCCGTAGACATTGTGCAGCGGCGCGCCGTAGGTCCGCTCGAAAGCTTCGGCGAGCTCGCGCGACAGCGGCTCGCCGATGCAGAAGACGCGCCGCAGCGCGGTCTTTTCCGGCTCGGCGTGCGGCGTCATCCGCACGGCAGATAGGAAAGCCGAGAGCAGCGAGGGCACGAAATTCAGCGTGGTGACGCCATGCTCGCGAATGACGCGCAGCAGTTCCGCCGGATCGCGATCGACGTCCGGCGGCGCCATCACGAGGCGCGCGCCGGACGTCAGCGGCCAGAAGAATTCGCCGACCGAGACATCGAAGCTGCAAGGCGTCTTCTGCAGCACGACGTCATCGCTGGCGAGGCGATATTCGTGCTGCAGCCAGAGCAGGAGATTGACCACCGCCCCATGCGGCACGACGACGCCCTTCGGCCTCCCCGTCGAGCCCGACGTATAGATGACATAGGCTGCATCTTCTGGCGACGGCGACGCGACGCGCGCAGGCGGCGCATCCGCTTCGATGACGGCCAGCGCGTCGAAGATCAGCACGGGAGCCATCGTGTCGAAGCGCCCGCGCAGCGCGCTATTGGTGACGATGAGCCGCGGCGCCGCATCCTCGACCATGTAAGCGAGCCGCTCGTCTGGATAGCTCGTGTCGAGCGGCAGATAGGCGGCGCCGGCCTCGAGCGCCGCCATCAGCGCCAGGCTCAGATGGACCGAGCGCGGAAGCGCCACCGCGACGCCATCACCGCGAACCACTCCCGCCGCGGCCAGCTCCCGCGCCAGCCGCGCGACCTGGCCGCGCATCTCGCGATAGGCCAGCCTATATCGGCGATCGATCAATGCAGGCGCGTCCGGCGTGCGCTCGGCCTGCGCGTGCAAGAGGTCGCACACAGAAAGCGGCGGAATGACGCGCCGCGTGTCATTGGCCGCTGCGATCAGCGCCGTTTCGCTCTCCGTCATGAGCGCGATTTCGCCGATCGGAGTCTGCGGGCTTTCGGCGAGCCGACGTGCGAAGCGCGCGAGTCGCCGTGCATGCAGCTCGAGCTCGCGCTCCCCGTAACGCGCGCCATTGGCGACGAGATCGACGATGAGCTCGCGCTCGGCGAGATAGACGTCGAATTCGATATCCTCGACCGGGCCGGAAGCGAGCTGATGCGTGATCCCTTCGACACCCGCGAAGTCGAGGCGATAGTCGAACATTTTGAAATTCAGCAGCGGCCCATGGAGCGCGCGTCCAGAGGCGAGGAAGCCGAGATCGCGCCGCAGCAGCTCGGCCTCATATCGCTGACGGCGACGCACCATGTCCAATTCGCGCCCCAGCGCGCCCGCGACATCGAAGAAGCACATTTCCGCGTCTATCGCGATCTGCAGCGGCAGGACATTCACCACCGGCCCGATCGCATGCAATGCGACCGAGCCCATGCGCCGCATGAAATGCGCCCCCACCGAGAGACGCGCCGCGCCGGTCATGCGGCGCAGATAGAGGGCGACCGCAGCCATCGCCATCACGCCGACAGAAACGCGCCCGGCCGTCGCATGTGCGGACAGAAGTGCGGTCGTTTGCGCATCGAGCACGATCCGCTCGCGCAAGGGGAGCGTGAATTTTCCGTCCGCCGGCGCGCGCCGCGACGACAGAGTGACAGCCTGCGGCAGATCGCGCGCATGCTCTGCCCAAAATCGCCGATCGGCGGTTTGCGCCGGCGAGCCGTCATAGGCCGCATATTCCTTCACCACCTCGGCGAAGGAAACGAAAGGCGAAGGAGACGGCGCCAGCCCGCGGCGCAGCGCGGTGTAGATTTCGCTCACGCGTCGCGCTATCGCCGTGAAGCCATATCCATCGACCGAAAGATGGTGATAGCGCTGAAACCAGAACCAGCGTTCGCCGCCGCCGGCCGCCGACCCCTCCGCGCCGAGACGAAACAACATGTGCCGGTAGAGCGGCGCTTCGCCCGCGAGCGTCCGAGGCGTCTCCAGATCGTCGCGCATCAGGCGCCGCGCGGCGCCGACCGGATCGGCTTCGCCTGTCAGATCGACGAGCTCCGGCTCCGGCAGATCGGCCGGCTGCACATTGTTCGGCACGAGCTGCGCAGGCCCCTCCTCCGTCTCGACGAAGCGCGCATGGACGAGATCGGCCTCCGCGAGCCCGAGACGGACCGCGGCGCTGAAGCAGGCGACGTCCAGCCTGCCCTTCAGCTCGACATATTGCGCGACGACATAAACGTTGGAGGCGGCGGCGAGCTGCTCCGCCATCCATATGCCGGGCTGCGCCGCGACGAGCGGAAGCGTCTGCGCAGCCGCGAGCGGCCGCTCTGGAGCGATGTCTGCGAGCACGATCTGTCCTTTGAAAATCGAAACGTCACGAAGCAAAACAGGCGCGAAAAGGCGCGTCAGCCGGCCTCTGCGCGCGGACGCATGTCGATCCAATGATCGTCGACATATTGCATGCATTGCAGGCGCGTTCCCGGACCGAAGACACGGCGCCATCCTTTCGGATCGGCGGAAAAATCCGGCCACAGGCTGTATTGCGCGCGTGCGTTGACGAGAACGACGAAGCTCAGCCGCTCGTCGTCGAATGGATTGATCTGCGCGTCATCCATGGATGTCGTCTCCTTCACCGGCGCCGACCGCAGCGGCGCATCTGCTCGAAGAAACTGGAATCCGGGCGCCTGGGGCCAGCTCCTGCCGACGCGTCGACCAGACGCTGTCTGTCGGCCCCAGCTCGGCGCGGCGCGCCGTCACGCGCGCCAGAGCCGCAAAGCAGAGCGCTGCGCCCAAAGCGACGATATCGACGCCGACGCTGATCGGATCGGCCGCCGCCCAAGGCCCGAGGCCGGGCGCCGCCAGAGCGACCGCGCTGGTGATGGGAAGCGAGAGAGCGCCGACCGCCGCGACATAGGCCAGCTCGATTCCAGCGCGCGCCGCGCCGCGCAGAAACGCGAAGGCGAGAGCGCCGAAGAAGACGGCGTGATAAATCCCATGACGCCACGCCTCGACGTCCTCGACATGGCCATAGAGCCATTTGGTGGCGACGATGGCGAAAGAGAGCGCGCAGACGCATCCCAAACACACGCCGATCGACGCCGCCGCCATGAGGCGCGAGGCCGTCGTCTGCACGACCTGCTCCCCATGGCGGCGCGCGGTCCGCCGACGCGATTCGATCCACAAGAGATTGCCGGAATAGAACAGGAAGGCGCCGGCGAGACCGAGAAAGAAATAGGCCCAGCGCACGGGCTCGCCGCCATAGCTGCCGAAATGCAGCGCGAAGAATGGCGACACGGCGGCCGTCCAGCCGCTCTGCTTCTCGGGAAGATAGTCGACATTGACGAGTTCCCCAGTCGCGCCACGCACGACGGCGAAGCCGCCGCCGCGCGACAGAAAGCGCTGATCCTCTCCGACGACGCGCACGAACGCGCCACGCGTATCCGCATCGCGATAATGCAGGCTGATCGGCGAGAACTGCGGCGAGACGGCTTCGACGGCCGCGGCCAATTCCACGACCTTCTTCATCGGCGCCTTCTGCTCGTCGCGCTTTGCGCCTCCGAAAGGGCCGGTCGCGCGCATGATCGTCGGCAGCCTGCCGTCATAGACGACATGATCCAAAGCGTCATAGATCGGCTCGTGCAGACCGAACACGACCGCCGTCAACGCGATGACGAGATGGAAGGGGAAGCTCGCGACGCCGACGAGATTATGCGCATCGAGCCACATTCGCTTCAAATTCGCGGTGAGTCGTAGCGCCAGAAAATCCTTGGCTAGCGAGGGGAGAACCAGGATGAGACCCGAGACGAGCGCGACGGCGTAGACGGCGCTCACGACGCCCATCACTGTCGTTCCCGTTTCGCGATCGAGAGGAAGGCCGGCGGTCCGATGGATCATGTCCACAAAGGCGCCGACGCCAAAAGCGTTCGAGCGCTCGATGCGCAATTCGCCATCCGCGCCGAGCGTCGCCGACCAGACGACATCGTCGCTGCGGCTCTTGCGCCAAGTCAGACGGGCCGGCTCGTTGGCCGTCGCCAGACGAAGCGTGAAGTCTTTGGCCGCCTCGGGCCGCGCCGCCAATGTCTTCTCGATGAGGCGATCGGCGTCCTCGGTCGAAATGGTGCCGCGGGTCGGCGGCGAAGCCCAATGAGCGAGCGGCTCCGCGAAGATGGTGAGCGCGCCGGCGTAGAAGCAGACGAAGAGCAGCATGCCGGTCACGATGCCGGTCCATGTGTGAACGCTCTTGTAGAGCCGCAAGATCTCGCCGCGCATGTCTCGTCCTCAGTACAAAAGTCGCCGACAGAGATAGAGTCCGCCGAAGGCGAGAAGATTGGCGCCGCCGAGCCACAGAAACGCTGCGCGTCCGCTGCGAAACAGAAAGACGAAACTCGCGACGCCGAGCCAGATCGGCGCGACGAGCCACATGACGAATTGATATTTGTTGCGCGCCTCGAGGCCTCCGGGGCCGGCGACGGCGAAGAGGCCGGCGAGAGCGACCGCCAATGTGAAGCCGAGCAAAGAGCCGGCGATGCTTTTGCTCAGCCAATCGGAGCGAAACTCGGCCATGCCTATTTCCTCCCTCTCAGCGCGACGAGGCTCGGCAGTGCGATCAGCAGCGGCATCAGCGCGGCGAGCGTCGCGAAGAAGGCGGTCGAGGATTCGAGACGAATCCGCCAGACCATCCAAGCAGCGAGAAGAAAGGCCGCGGCAAAGAGGCCTGCCTTCCGCCACCGAAGGCGCAAAAGCGATTGGCGCGGCGAGGCGAGATAGAGACAAGCTGCGCCGGCGACGACGAGGGCGAAAGCCGATGAATGGAGGAGCGCCGCCGGCATTTCTCTCTCCTCAAAAATCGACGGTCGCGGATAGGAGAACCGTTCGCGGCGAGCTCAAAATGACGATGCCGTCCGCGAAATAGGATCCCGCCCAATAATTGTGATCGAGCAGATTATTCGCATTGGCGCGGAAGGTGACCTTCTTGTCGAAGAGCTGCGTCGAATAGCGCAGGCCCGCGTCGAGGCGCGCCCATTCGGGAATTTTCTGCGTGTTGGCGGAGTTGACGAATTGCGCGCTCGTATAGACGACGCGTCCTTCGAGCGTGAGCCCGGGAACAAAGGGCGTATCCCATTCGCCGCCGAGATTGACCTGCCATTTCGGCGTGCCATAGGCAGTCTTTCCGTCGAGCTGGCCATTCGCCGTCTTGGTGAGCACGCCGATCGTATAGGCCGCGCCGCCGAGAATGCGCACGCCCTCGACGATCTCGCCGAACACGTTCCACTCTATGCCTTGGTTTTTCTGGCGTCCGTCGGAATTGTAGACATTGCCGCTCTTGATGAGGCTCGGCTTCTCGATCTCGTAGAAGCTCAGCGTGTTGGCGATCGATCCGGCGTCCCATTTGACGCCCGTCTCGATCTGTCGCGACTTATAGGGCGGAAACATCTGATTATAATTCGCCGCCGCCGTATCGGTGACGCGCTCGCCCTGGGTCAGGCCCTCGATATAATTGGCGTAGAGCGACATGGATATCGGCAAAGGCTTGACGATGAGGCCGAAAGCGGGCGTCACCGCGCTCTCGTCGTAGTAGGTCGTCTCGGCGCCCGTCGTCGTATTGTAGCTCTTCGTCTGAACACGCTGCGCGCGGAGGCCGAGAATGAGTTGCGCCCGATCGTCGAAGGCGGAGAGCGTATCGGCGAGGGCGATGCTCGAGAGCGTCGTATCGGTCGACTTCGGCGCTTCTCCCGGATCGCGCGCGATGAGCGGCGTGACGGGGAAGTAGATGCTCGACACATAGGCCGAGCTGCGCTGAAAGGCCGAGCCGATCTTCGATTCGAGATTGGCCGCGCTCAAGGACAATCGATGGCCGATTTCGAAAGTGCGGAAGTCGGCGCGCAGGCCGCCTTGAAACGAAATCGTGTCGGTATAGCCGCGCAGATCGATCGAGGTTCCGCTGTAGCGGCCGAGGACATTGACATTGGTCGCGACGGTCGAGTTCGTCAGCCCGTTGAAGCGCGCGTCGATCGCGCCGGCGCTCGCGAACAGAGTGACATTGTCGGCGAGATCATATTCCACGCGCCCCATGGCGCCGGAATTGTTCATTCGACCAGAGAGACCGCGGAAAATATTGTTGCTGGAATCCGGCGCGGCGGCGACGCCGGTTCCGGTGAAGCTCGCCATCATCGGCACGCCGCCGCGCGCGATCTCCTGGTTGAAATAGGCGTCGAGCGCGATGCGCAGCTTCTCGCCGCGATAGTCCAGCGCGAGCGCCTCGAGCCCACGTTCGCGCGATTGATAATCGAGCGTCGTGTCGCCGCCGCGATAGGCGCCATTGAAGCGAACGCCGAAGGCGTTGTCCTGGCCGAAGCGCCTGCCGACATCGATATGCGTTCCGAATTGCGAGTTCGACGTATAATCGGCGGTGACGCTCGTCACAGGCGTGTCGCCGGCCTGCTTGGTGACGAGATTGATCGATCCGCCGACGGCGCCATAAGGAGCCATGCCGCTCAACAGCGCAGCCGGCCCCTTCAGCACTTCGACGCGCTCGAGAAACTCTGTCGGCACGCGGCCGTCCGGCGCGACGCCATAGAGTCCGTTGAGCGCCGTCTCGCTGACGAGAACGGAAAAGCCGCGGATACGGAAATTCTCGCGGACCTGACCGGAGGAGACGGTGAAGCGCACGGAAGGATCATTCTCGAGCACGTCGGAGAGCGTGCGCGCCTGCTGGTTCTCGATGAGCTTCGACGTGTAGCTCGTCACATTGAAGGGCGTGTCGAGAAAATCGCGATTGCCGAGCATGCCGAGACGCGCGCCGCGCGCCGCCTGACCGCCGGCAAATTCCTTCGGCAGATTGCCGAGCTCGGCTTGCGATGGAGCCGGAACCAGCACTGGCGCCGCAGATAGCGTCGCGCCGACGGAAGGCGAAGGCGCGCGCCTCTGCGCGGGCGTTGTCGCAGCACGTGCTCGCGCTCGCCCGACATGCGCGGCGGCCGCGCTCTGGCGAACGACCGGCCGCGGCTTCTCTTTGGGCGCATCGACTGCAACAGCAGGCAAAGACGTGACGCCCGGCTCCGCATGTGCGGAGCCATCGGCGCCGAGAAGCAGAAGCGCGGCGGCGCCCAGCAATCTGCCCCCATCTATACGGCTATCAGGCCACGTTTTTACTTGAGACCGACTTGATGTCCGGGGCAAGCGAGGGCTGCGCATTTCGATATATACCTTTTTTGCTCATATATTGCTACTATATTTATAGTATTAACTGCGGCATAGAAGGTCAATCGCGGCGACGCCTATATTGAAACATTTGCAAATAGCGATTTATATATATAAAACAACACCGTATGCTGTATCGGTAGCTAAAAGTGGAATTGTTATGCTTCCAAACAATCGCAATCCTCGAGCTCGGCAGGCGTCTGCGACGCGACTCGCCAGCGTCTCTCGTGGCGGCCCGGAAAATCCCCGCCGCGACCGACTTAGCAGTCAGGAGGTCGGCGAGATCCCGATCGAGCAAGCCCCACCGGCTGCATCGATCCTCGAGGCGCTCATCGCGCCTCCTGATAGCCCACAAAGCCGGAAGCGGCAGAGGCGATCACGACGACGCACGACATCCTCTCGGCGTCGAGCGACCGAACGTCGAAACCGGTAGTTGATCTATCCAACGATCTTCAGAGCGCCGTCTTTGTTCCGGGCCTCGTCATCCTGAGCGCCGCATGAATCGAACGATATTTTGAAGGTCGCTCCGCCCCCCTCCGTGGGCTCCATCCAAATGCGGCAGCAATGCGCCTGAATCAGCTCTTCAGCGATCGCGAAGCCGAGGCCTGCCCCCGGCGTGGAGTCGGATTTACTCCAGAATGGCTCGAAAATCGCGCGTCGATCCTCCTCTTCCACGCCATCGCCGTGGTCCACAATCCAGATCGACGCATCGTCAAAAATTCGGAATATCACCGTTCCTCCTTCGGGCTCGGCCCGCAGCGCATTATCGGTGAGATTGACGATCACGGATTCGAGCGCGGTGCGACTGCCCCGCACGACAACGAGCGCATCCGGCGCCTCCAGCACGGTCTGGCGCTTCGATCGCACCGCGAGCAAGGCCGAGTCGGCGATTGTCGCACGCGCCAGAGCGGCGAGATCGACCGTCTCATCGAGGCGCGCCCTTCGCCCGCCGAGCCGCGCAGTCACGAGCAACTGCTCGACGATATTACGAATGCGACGATGATCGCGCCTCAGATCGGTCTTGAAGCTCGGCTCCTCGGGCGCATCGAGACGCGCGCCGAGGATGGTCACCGGCGTGCGAAGTTCATGCGCCGCATTGGCGGTGAATCGGCGATGCCGCTCGACACCGGCGTCGAGACGCGAAAGCGCGCCATTCACGGCCTCGACCAGCGGCCCAATCTCCGTGGACACGCCAGCGAGCGACAATCACCGATGCAAAGAGTCCATGTCGATGCGAGCCGCCTGGGCGGCGATGACGCGCAATAGATGCAGACTCCAGCGGACCGCGATCCATGCCGCTGCGGCGCTCATCAATACCGCCATCACGAGATAAGGAGGCGTCCAACTGAGGTCCTCGAGCGCGTAATCATAAATATCTGTTGATTTCCATTGAGAGCTGACCCAGGCAG